>SVGK01000062.1 GCA_015056395.1 Clostridiales bacterium | reverse complement strand
GCACGATCTCTATGCTTCCGTCCTCCGTCATCTGCACGACCATGCCCACGCCGTGGTAGACGCCCTCGCTGGATTCGTTGGAGCGCTGCATCTCCTCGGCGGTATAGTAGAACGTGTAGGGATCGTCCGGCACCGTCAGCATGCCCCTTATGGCGCCCAGCATCAGCGCGTCGTCGTCCAGCGGTATGTAGTATTCGTTCGCAAGCGACGAACGCACCTCTTCGAGCCTTCTGTAGCGCTCGATCATATCATAGTCGCTCTGCGAGACCAGGCGCGTGGGCGCGTTCGACCCGGCCAGCGCCAGCGTGCACCACACCCCCACCACGGCGGCCACCACGACAGTCCATACCGCGGCGAAGGCCGCGACGTGTTTTTTCTTCATGGATACTCTCCCTCAAGTGAAAAAGGGACAGCGCATGCCGTCCCCTTTCGCCTTCATTTCGATCACAGGCGCAGCTTCTTTGCGCTGGTGTTCTTGCCCAGCAGCATCATCATCTTGAACGTCACGGCATCGTCGAAGTTGCGCAGGTCCAGCCCTATGGCGCGCTGCACCTTCTCAAGGCGATACACCAGCGTGTTCCTGTGGATGTAGAGCTTGCGGGCGGTCTCGGACAGGTTCAGGCTGTTGTCAAAGAACGTCTCGATGGTGTGCACCATCTCCTCGTTGAACAATCGCGCCGTCTTCCTGTTGAATATCATGCTGTTGTAGCCCATGCTCATCTCCGGAGACACCTCGCGCAGGAAGCGCTCCAGCAGCAGGTTGCGGTAGATGAATATCGACCGGTTCGCGTGGTACACGCGGCCCACGTCTATGGCGCCGCGCGCCTCCTCATAGGCCTCGGGGATCTCGATCAGCTCCTCGTGCGGCTCCGATATGCCTATGAACACGTCCTTGCCCGTCTCGCTCAGGAACGTGTTCTCGATCGCGCGCGCGTACTCCTCGAGCGTGTCGATGTCCTCTTCCTCGTTCATGCTCTTGAGTATCGCAATGGAATGCCGCCCGACCTCCGTGAGCA
This sequence comes from Clostridiales bacterium, assembly GCA_015056395.1. Classification (GTDB taxonomy): domain Bacteria; phylum Bacillota; class Clostridia; order Christensenellales; family Aristaeellaceae; genus Faecivicinus. The sequence goes on along the minus strand of SVGK01000062.1, from coordinate 10,502 downwards.
TGTCCGTGTCCGGGTCGATCACATTGGCCATCATGCCCAGCGCGGCCTCGGCCTCGATCTCCTGGAAGTACAGATAGAGCACGCAGCGGGTCCCCTGCATCGCTATGCCGTGCTCCGCCGCCAGCGATTCGAACTCGCTCAGCTCGACCTCGCCGCGCAGCATCAGCCTGAGCGACTGCTCAAGGCTGGTCTCGGTCATGTCCTCGCGCAGCAGCATGTTGATCATCTCCGCGCAGAGCAGCGCGACCTTGCGCACCTCCTCGGAATTGCCCTGCAGCACGACGAACACGGGCTGTTCCTCGTTCGTGCCGATAAGCGTCAGGCCGCCGTAGACCATGGGTTCGGACGGGTTGGACCTGACGGCCTCCGGCAGGTTGAACACGCGCTGGTCGCCCTCGGGCAGTATCACGTTGCCCCCGTTGTCCAGCAGCAGCGCGGACATATCCACCATATTGAGTATGCGCGCTATCTTTACGGTCACGCGATGGTCAAGGTACATAAGCCAAACCTCCGTCTCTGTAAGTAAAAGAAATGTCGTCATCCGATCAGTCGCGCACGACGCCGAACCAGTCGCAGCCGTCCGGCCAGTGCTGCACGCTCTGCCACTCGCTCTCCATTTGACTTGTCACCCAGTCTGATGTTTCCTCAAACGTGACAACGTCGTTGCCATTGGCATCGGCCTTCTTGGCAATAAACTTCTTGCCGTTGTATCCCCATGCCTGCATCACCCTGTAGGTGAATATGCCCCGCCTCACGCCGCTGACAGTTCCCTCGTAGCTCTCCTCGTCGTAGGCGCAGGCCGTCAGCACGAAGTATCTGTCCGCGGCTAGCGTGTTCGCAGAGCGGCTTTTGCGCGTGAACGGCATCATGAACATGCTCGTGAATTCGTCCACATCCTCAGAACTGCTCGTCTGCGCCGCCGCCGCGCTCTTGAGGCTCCTGGCCGTGCGCCAGAGCAGGCCGCCGGAATAGCAGCAGTCCACCAGCACGATCTTCCTGCCGGGGATCCGGTCCAGCGCGGCGCGCAGCTGCGAGGCGTAGACGTTTTCGAGATCGTCGCCGATCAGCGCCGCGCCATCCTCGTCGAGCGCGCCGTGTCCGGAGTAGTAGAACAGCGACACGTCCTGCGGGCCGGCGTCGCCGAACGTATCCTGTATGGCGTCCAGTATGCCCTGTCCCGAGACGTCCAAAAGCGGCGTCACCTGATAGTGCGTCACGCCGAACGACTCCAGGCACGTGGTCATGCCCTCGATGTCGTTCGTGGGTCCCGTAAGATTTTCGAGCCCGTCATCCGGGTCCTCGTATCTGTTGCCGATCAGCAGCGCGCGGTAGACGGTGTCCGCAGTAAAGTCGATGTCGTTGTTGAGCGCATACTCCATCGCGGCGCTGCCCGCGCCGGTGTACAGGAAGAAGCCGCCCGACACGCCGGACAGTATGCCCTCGCCTATCTGCGTGACGCTTGCGGGTATCCCAGCGATCAGCAGGTTCGGACAGTCGGCAAAGGCGTAGTCGCCTATGGATGTCACCGTTTCCGGCACGGTGAACGACGTGAAGGAGCAGCCGCGGAAGGCCTCCTCGCCGATCTCCGTGGCGTTCGGGGGCAGTACCAGCATCCCCGTCTCGGGGATCTCCTCCTCTTCCCCGCTCTCGGCGGGCACGGTCTCGGTCTCGCCCTCGGACGACGTGGCCTCCTCGGCCAAAGCAGTCAGCGGCAGCGCCGTCAGCATGAGCGTCAGCGCAAGCAGCAATGCTATGAATGAACGCATGTTTCCTCCTTAGGAAAACGCACATATCTCCCCTATACAACAATAATATACAACAAATTCGGGAAAATTGCAAGAAAAAAAGCATAAATAAGAAACAATTCGAAAAAAGTTCACAATATGAAGGCATATGCCTACCAAATGCCTAACCGTTCAGGTATCTCTTCATCTCCGCGATGTACCGCTCGCCCGCCTGGCTCAGCACGTTGTTCCTGCGCGTGATATAGCCGATCTCCATGGTCTGGTCCCCGCCGTTGGCGTCGTCGGCATAGGGCACGGCGATGTACTCGTCGCCGTTCAGCTCCTCACAGATGATTCCGGAGCACAGCGTGTATCCGTTCAGGCCGCGCATGAGGTTGAGCATCGTGGCGCGGTCGCACGCCTTGATCGAGCGCGGATAGTCGTTCGTGGAGAGCAGCTCCTCCGCGAGGTAGAAGTTGCTGTTGTCGCCCTGCTCGAAGGACAGGCAGGGGTACTCGAGCAACTCGTCGAAGCGTATCGTCTTCTGCCCCGCCAGCGGATGGCCGCGCCACAGGTAGACATAGGGCTTGCACTCGATCAGGTGATGGAACAAAAGCCCGCCGGTGCTCAGCAGCTTTTCGATGGCGCGGCGGTTGAAATCGTTCAGATAGAGTATGCCGATCTCGCTGCGCGAGGACGCGACGTCGTCGATCACGTCGCGGGTGCGCGTCTCGCGTATCGCGAACTCGTACTGCGCCACGTCGAAGCTGCGCGTCATCTCCACGAAGGCCTTGACGGCAAAGGAATAGTGCTGCGTGGACACGGCGAACTTCTGCTTGCGCGTGCCCTTGTTGCCGAACACGTCGATCAGGTTCTGATACTGTTCGAGCACCTGCCGGGCGTAGGGCAAAAACTCAAGGCCGTCCGCCGTCAGCGTGACGCCACGGCCCGTGCGGTTGAATATCGTGACGGAGAGCTCGCGCTCGAGCTCCTTCACGGCCGCCGTGAGCGAGGGCTGCGCGACATAGAGGCGCTCCGCCGCCTTGTTGAACGATCCCGTTTCCGAGATGGTCACGACGTAGTTGAGCTGCTGCAGTGTCATGTTCGGACCGCCTTTCCGCATGGGCGTTATTCCTATTATTCCTATCGGTATTACATTGTAAATGATGGGCAACCGTTTGTCAAGCGGAAATTGACGCTGCCCGTCGATTGACTTCTTCGCGTGTCCACAGTATACTGTATGCATATCACGCTTGTATAAAGCGATTTACGGAGGGAGCGCATCATGAACGCACACGGCCGAAAGAACGTATCCGTCAGGATCCCGTTATGTCTCCTGTTCACATCGATCATACTGTACCTGTTCGTGCAAAGCGCCGTGGCCGAAGACGCGCCGTCCGTGCGATTCCTCGTAAACGATGCGGAGCCCGTAAACCTCTGGGCGGACGAGAGCGGCGACGCCTATGTGTTCCTGCCCTCCTTTGCGGATACTGATTCGACCGTGATCTCCATTGAGGACGGATGCGCGGTCACGATCGACGGCGTACCGGTCGAATCGGGAACGGACTGCGCGTCCTATGAGATCGGCCGCAGCTATCCGCTCGGCATCGAAGGCGCCGCGCCGAAGAGCCTGACGTTCCTGAGATCGGACAACGTCGCAGCGCTGTTCGTGACGACGAAAGAGGGCGATATGGACAAGGTGAACGCCGACAAGGAATACAAGGCGGAGACCGATGTCGTCCTGTATACGCCGGAGGGAAAGGCGGACTACACAAGCGTTGGCGGCGACACGATCAGCGGCCGCGGCAACTCCACGTGGAAGCTCGACAAGAAGCCTTATAATCTGAAGCTCGGGCAGGCGTCGGATCTGCTGGGCATGGGATCCGCAAAGAAATGGTCGCTGCTGGCAAACGCCTACGACGAGACCGATCTGCGCAACAAGCTCGTGCTGGATTTCGCGCGGGATGTCGCGCCATACGACGGTTTCGCGCCCGAGTGCGCGTTCGTAGACGTCTATGCAAACGGCGACTACCTGGGCCTGTACCTGATATGCAGAAGCGTGAGCGACGTCACCGCGGGATTCCTCGACACGTCCTCCGAAGATGCGTATGAATTCGAACTGACTATGACCGGAAAGCTCGGCGAAGACGACCTGTCCGTCCCCGTGAACGGGTCCATGTCTGCCGAGATCGCCTTTCCCTCCCCGTGCGGAGATGCGCAGACCGAGCAGCTGGCCGGCATCGTCGCCGGTCTGAACGTGCTGGCCCGTTCAGACGAGATCGTTTCGGACGTCATACGCCCCGACATCGAGTCATGGGCCAGAAAGCTTCTGATCGAGGTCGTGTTCGAGAACTACGACGGGGCCAACGCCAGCCAGTACTTCTGGGGGAGCCTGAAGGACGGGACCGTGTACGCGGGGCCCTGCTGGGACTACGACCTGTCCATGGGCATATATTATATCGACTGGAGCACGCCTTACGCCATCATGGCGTTCAAGGACTGGGATCTTGGCCGGGACATCTCGTGGTACCACGGCATGTGGGAGAAGCCTTCTTTCCGCGAATACGCCATGGCCGTCTACAAAGACGTATTCCGCGACAGACTTTCCGCGCTGCTCGACGAACGCATGCCCGCGGAGGCCGAAGCCGTCGCATCGGCCGCGAAGCTCGACAGGATCCGCTGGCCGGGCTTTTACACAAAGTACGATGGCTTTGACGAAGCCGTCGAGGACATGACCTCGTTCATGCGGGCGCGCATCGACTTCCTTGATTCCCTGTGGGTCGACGGGGCGAAATACGACAAGGTCACCATGAAGCTTCCCAACACCAGGATGCTGCACCTCTACGCGCTGTCCGGCGAGGTCTGCAAAGACATCCCGTACCCCTGTGACGTGAGCCTGCCGGGCGAAGGCATGGACGGCGTGACCGAGTGGTACCTCGAGGGCACGGACGAGCTCTTTGCCCCGGACACGCCCATCACAGAGGACATCGTGCTTTACGCCAGGCTGCCGGAAGAGGCGCGATGACAGGCATCGGCGTCCATGCGGATCGCGCGATGATCCGGCGCAACCCTACAGCAGTCGAAGAGATGATGCCTGCACCGACCAAATATCTAAGGGGACCGCTTCGATGCGGTCCCCTTCGTCATAAGTCTTACCTTCTGCCCTCGTCAGGCCGAGGGCGCGACCGCCTGCGGCGGCTCCTCCTCGGGGCTCTTCTGCAGCGCGGGCTGCGCGAATATCAGCTTCGGCTTCTCCTCGCCCAGCACGGCCTCTTCGGTGATGATGCACTTCTTGACGCCGTCGCGCGACGGAAGGTCGTACATCGTCTCGACCATCACGCTTTCGATGATGGCCCTGAGGCCGCGCGCGCCGGACTTTCGCGCGAGCGCCTGGCGGGCAATGGCGCGCAGCGCCTCGTCCGTGAATTCCAGCTCCACGTTGTCGAACGAGAGCAGCTTTGCGTACTGCCTGACCAGCGCGTTCTTGGGCTGCGTCAGTATGCGCACCAGCGCGTCCTCGTCGAGCGACCCCAGCGTCACCAGCACCGGAAGCCTGCCTATGAACTCCGGTATCAGGCCGAAGCGCAGAAGGTCCTCCGGGCGCACCTGCGCCATGATCTCCTCGTTCACGCGCTCGGACTTGCCGCGTATCTCCGCGCCGAAGCCCATGACCTTCTTGCCCACGCGGCTTTCGACGATCTTCTCGATGCCGTCGAACGCGCCGCCGCAGATGAACAGTATGTTGGTCGTGTCGATCTGTATGAACTCCTGGTGCGGATGCTTCCGGCCGCCCTGCGGCGGCACAGAGGCGACCGTGCCCTCCAGTATCTTCAGAAGCGCCTGCTGCACACCCTCGCCGGACACGTCGCGCGTGATGGACACGTTCTCGCCCTTGCGCGCGATCTTGTCGATCTCGTCGATGTAGATGATGCCGCGCTGCGCGCGTTCCACGTCGTAGTCCGCGTTCTGTATCAGGCGCAAAAGTATGTTCTCGACGTCCTCGCCCACGTAGCCGGCCTCTGTCAGGCTCGTCGCGTCGGCGATGGCGAACGGCACGTTCAGTATGCGCGCGAGCGTCTGCGCCAGATAGGTCTTGCCGCAGCCCGTGGGGCCCAGCATGACGATGTTGCTCTTCTGCAGCTCCACGTCCCCCTTGCTGGAGCCCATGAAGCGTATGCGCTTGTAGTGGTTGTACACCGCCACGGAGAGCGCCTTCTTGGCGGCGTCCTGGCCTATGACGTACTGGTCCAGGACCTCTTTGATCTCCTGCGGCTTTTTGATGTCGAAGTCGCCGTTCACGTCCATGGCCTCGACGTCGTCGGAGATGATCTCCTGGCAGAGCAGCACGCATTCGTTGCATATGAACGCGCCCGGGCCCGCGATCAGGCGCCTGACCTGGTCCTGCGTCTTGCCGCAGAAGCTGCAGCGCACCTTGTTCTTGTCTTCGCGATTGTTTGCCATATTATCTCCTCGGTATGATGATCTCGTCGATCAGGCCGTATTCCTTCGCTTCCTCCGCGGTCATGTAGAAGTCGCGCTCGACGTCCCGCTCGATGGTCTTTAGGGGCTTTCCGGTGTTCTCGGAGAGCAGCCTGTTCATGGTCTTCTTGATGCGCAGTATCTGCTCGGCCTGTATCTGTATGTCAGTGGCCTGGCCGCGCGCGCCGCCTATGGGCTGGTGGATCATGATCTCGGCGTGCTCAAGCGCCTTGCGCTTGCCCTTTGCGCCGCCCGCCAGCAGGAACGCGCCCATGGACGCCGCAAGCCCCACGCACAGCGTGGAGACCTCGCACTTCAGATAGCGCATCGTGTCGTAGATGGCCATGCCCGCGGACACGGAGCCGCCGGGGCTGTTGATGTAGAGCATGATGTCCGCCTCGGGATCCTCCATTTCCAGGAAGAGCAGCTGCGCGACGACGCTGTTGGCGACGTCGTCGTCGATCTCGCCGCCCAGGAATATGATCCTGTCCTTGAGCAGGCGGGAGTAGATATCGTAGGACCGCTCGCCGCGGCTCGTCTGTTCGACGACATAGGGTATGAGATTCATATTCGCCTCCGAATGGACTTCAAAAATGAATGAACCCGCAGGCCGCAGTGTATCTCTGCGCCTGCGGGAAAAACGGTGCCTTTGTATGCCTTTACTGGTTCGCCTTCAGGAAATCGACCGTCTTCTGCATGGCGACCATCTGCCGGAAGTAGTCCTTGTCGGCGTCGGTCAGCATCTTCTCGAATTCCTCGACGGGGCGCTGGTTGCGCTCGGCGTACTTGGCGATCTCGGCCTGGACCTCTTCGTCGGTGGCCTCGATGCCCTCTGCCTGGCGGATCGCGTCGATCACCAGGTCGTTCTTCACGCGCTGCTCGGCGCTCTGGCGGTACATCTTGCGCACGTCCTCCATGCTCTGGCCGGTGTACTTGAGGAAGTCCTCAAAGCGCATGCCCTGGTACATCATGCGCATCTCCATGTCGCGCAGTATGTTGTCGATCTGCTCCTCGATCATCGCCTCGGGGATGTCCACGGTGGCGTTCTCGGCGACGGTCTCGAGTATCTCCTCTTCGAAGGCGCCGTCGGCGTCCTTCTCGGCCTTGTCCTCAAGGTTCTTGCGGATCTCGGCCTTGTACTCCTCGACCGTGTTCGCCGTCTCGGACACCTCGGTCACGAAATCGTTGTCCAGCACGGGCATCTCCTTTTCGTGGATCGAGTTGACCTTCACGTGGAACACGGCTTCCTTGCCGGCCAGCTCTTCGGCGTTGTAGTTCTCCGGGAAGGTGACCTTCACGTCGATCTCGTCGCCGGTGTTCGCGCCGACCAGCTGGTCCTCAAAGCCGGGGATGAACGTCTCGGAGCCCAGCACCAGGTCGTGGTCCTTGGCCGTGCCGCCGTCGAACTGCTCCTCGCCGATGAAGCCGGCGTAATCGATGTTGACCTGGTCGTCCAGCTTCGCGGGACGGTCGGTGACCTCGACATAGCGGGCGGAACGGTCACGCGCGCGCTCGATCTCGGCGTTGACGTCGTCGTCGGTCACCTCGGCGACGTTCTTGACGATGCCAAGGCCCTTGTACTCGCCCAGCTCTACGTCGGGACGCACGAACACTTCCGCAGTGAACTGGAGCTCCTGGCCGCGGCCGATCTGCTGCACGTCGATCTCCGGGCGGTCGACCACCTTGAGGTCATGCTCCTTGACGGCCTCGGAATAGATGTCGGGCAGTATCGCGTCCAGCGCTTCCTCGTAGAACACGCTGGGGCCATAGTAGTTTTCGATGACCTTCATGGGCGCCTTGCCGCGGCGGAAGCCGGGGATATTGAAGCGCTTGGCCGTCTTGTGATAGGCCGCCTTCAGGCCTTCCTCGAACTTCTCGGCAGGCACGGCGAACGTGAGCTTGACCTTATTGGAAGAGAGCTTCTCGAACGTGCTGGACATAACGATCATCCTCCTGGCGCGCGTATGGAAGGAGCGCGCTGCATATTATTCGTTGGGTATGATTCAACTTATTGATTTTAGCATAACGCGCCCGAACATTGCAACGATTTATCGTAAATTCAGACCTCACGTGCGCGAATATGCGGTTAATTTTGTGGGAAAGGCTTTCCGCACATGCATCCATGCGAAAGGTGTAAGTCAGAGAATGGGGCGACGAACACTGAAGCAGAACGGGGATCAATAATAGTATTCACATGATGTGACTGGATACATAACGCCTTGACCGGCCGCCATCCTTGACGAACCTCCTCCCGTCTGCTTGTAAGGGTTCACGGCGACGGGTGAGAGGTTGGAAACGGGACCTTCTCCCGCCGCCGTGGACTTTAGTTTAGCAGACAGGAGGAGGACCCTCAAGGACAAGCCGCGCCTTTGGCGCGGTGGCTGTGCTGTGCGTGATCCAATGGTTCACGTCAGCTCGGGGATCAAGGTAAGAAACAGCGGGTAACTTGAGGTAACGTCGCGGAGACGGCGTCAAACAACGACGCCGCTCCGGTCGAGGCTCGTGCGTGACGAAACTGTCGAAGAGATTTGTTCGGGCTTCGTTCATCACCCTATTTGCCGACTATCACCATGCGAAAAGATGAACTCTTTTTCACATATGCGCGAAATGCATTGACGAGGCCCTGCTTAGATGATACACTTATGATGTCATAATAGAACAAAAGGGGGAATCCATGTGAAAGACGGCAAAGCTGGACTCGGCAACCTGAAGCTCTTCCACCTTCCCTGGCAGATCTTCCTGATCATCACCGTTGTGGTGATGCTGGCCACGTATCTGGGCGTGCTGCCGCAGGGCATGACCGGCTGCTTCATCTACATGATCGTCGTGGGCGACATACTGGCCTGGATCGGCGACCACACGCCCATCATCAAGAGCTACTTAGGCGGCGGCGCCGTCGTGGTGATATTCGGCTCGGCGCTGATGGTCTACTTCAACCTGATCCCGGCAAAGACCGGCGTGGACGAAGCCGGGCAGGCTGTCTACAACATGGCGCTGCCCTTCGGGAACCTCGACCTCGTGGGCAACATAGGCACGTTCTTCAAGACCACCGGCGGCTTCCTCGACTGGTACATCGCGGCACTGATCACGGGCTCGATACTGGGCATGAACCGCAAGCTCCTGGTGAAGGCGGCCGCGCGCTACTTCCCCGCGATATTCGGCGGCCTCATACTGGCGTTCGCGCTGTGCTGCGGCATCGCCGCGCTGATCGGCTATCCGGTCATCAACGCGCTTCTGCTGATCGCGCTGCCGATCATGGGCGGCGGCATGGGCGCGGGCGCTTCGCCGCTTTCAAAGATATTCGAAGGCAGCGGCAGCATGACCGCGGCGCAGGCGCTGTCCATCATGAGCCCCGCCGTGGCGATCGGCAACGCGGTGTCGATCGTGCTGGCGGGCGTGCTGGTCAAGGTCATATCCGGCAAGATGAACGGCAGAGGCCAGCTGATGCGCGAGGGCTCCATAGACCCGAAGGAGCTTTCGATCAGCCCCGAGATGCAGAAGATGCGCGATCACATCACCCTTGACAACCTGGGCATAGGGCTTCTGGTGTCGGGCGGCTTCTTCGCCTGGGGCTACATACTGCAGGGCATATGGAACGCGCTGGGCACGGGCGTCACGATACACGCCTACGCCTGGATGATCATCTCCGTGGCCGTGTGCAAGATCACCGACATCGTGCCGGAACGCATTGAGATCGCGTGCTTCCAGTGGTTCCAGTTCATCATGAAGAACCTGACGAACGTGCTGCTGCTGGGCATAGGCATATGCTATCTCGAGATCGGCACGGTCATATCCTCCTTCAGCCTGACCTATCTGGTGCTGTGCGCGGCGACGTGCGTGGGCGCCTTCGTGGGCGCTGCGCTGGTGGGCCGGCTGGTGGGCTTCTATCCCTTCGAGTCGGGCGTCACGGCGGGGCTGTGCATGTCCAACATGGGCGGCACAGGCGACGTCGCGGTGCTGTCCGCCGCAGACCGCATGGAGCTGATGCCCTTCGCGCAGATCTCGTCGCGCCTGGGCGGCGCCATCATATTGCTGCTGGCAAGCCTCATGCTCTCGATACTCGCGAAGTACCTGGTCGTGGCCGATCCGGCGGCGGCCGAGGCGGTCGCGCGCGCCGTATCGTCGATACCGCTCGCGTGACCCGCATACGCCGCGCGTAACTATTCAATCTGCGATTGAATAGTTACTTCGGACGGGGGAGCAAGCTCCCCCGCCGAGGCCACCCCCTCCAGATTTTCCTGAAACCCTGCGGGTTTCCGGGCGGAAAATCTGCAAGGAAGCCATTTTTGCTCTGGTCGG
>SVGK01000061.1 GCA_015056395.1 Clostridiales bacterium | reverse complement strand
TGGAGCCAATGAAGGGACTCGAACCCCCGACCTGCTGATTACGAATCGGCTGCTCTACCAACTGAGCTACATTGGCAACTCAACAAAAGTTATTATACCACAGTGCACCTCGTTTTGTCCAGCGTTCTTGCACCATATGGCGAATTTTAACATGCGCACGCCGTGCTGCATCTCATGATACTTTTCTGCCTGTGCGCTTCGCGCCGACGGAACAAACGCGGCGTCGTTAACGTCAAATACATAAAATACAATGAAGGGATGGATGACCATGAAAAAGCTGCTTTCAGTGCTGCTCGTCTGCGCGCTGATGCTGGCCCTTGGGACCGTGAGCGCGCTGGCGGCCTCCTACTACACCTTCACGGGCGACTGCAACGTGCGCACCGGCCCGTCGCTGGGCTACGCCGTGCTCGGCGTGGTGTATAAGGGCGGCTCGCTCACGTCGCTGGGCGGCGTACAATACGACGACCGCGGCGTGGCGTGGTATTCTGTGTCATACAACGGGCGCACCGGGTGGGTCTCCTCGCTCTATGCGGTGGCCGACGGCAAGGGCAGCGCCGCGGGCGGTACCGTGACGTTCTCCGGCGACTGCAACGTGCGTTCCGCGCCCTCGCTGAGCGGCACTGTGCTGGGCAGCGTGCACGCGGGCAGCTCGCTCAAGGCGCTGGGCGATACCAAGTACGACGACCGCGGCGTGGCGTGGTATTCGGTTTCTTATAACGGCAGGACCGGCTGGGTCTCCAGCGTGTACGCCTCGTACAGCGCTTCCTCCGGTTCGAGCGGCGGTTCCTCCGGCCCGAGCTTCGAAGGGTGGGGCTATTACAGGTTCTCCGCAAGCACGAACGTGCGCACGGGCCCGGGCACGAACTACAAGTCCATAGGCTCCGTGCGCAAGGGCTCCACGCTCCCGTCGCTGGGCAGCGTGAAGTACGACAGCCGCGGCACTGCATGGTATTCGGTAGATTTCGGCGACCAGACAGGCTGGGTGTCCTCCGCCTATGCCACCGCGACCAGCATGCCGGGCGAATCCACCTATGGCGGCGGCGGCAGCAAGTCTGACGGATCGACCGCCGGAGGGCAGTATTCCGTCAGCGGCAGCTATGTCGAGATCACGGGCAAGTGCAATGTGCGCTCCGGCCCCAGCCTGGACCACAGCACGCTGGGCACGATCTACAAGGGCGACACGGCGAGCTTTGCCGGCCTGGCCTCCACGGACAGCCGCGGCGTGACCTGGTACAAGATCTACTACAAGAGCGGCACGGGCTGGGTCTCGTCCACCTATGCTTCGCTCTACTGATACAGGACCGATGCGACGCGGGGCCCGGCGGGTATGCCGGGCCCCACGTCGCTTGAAGGAGGAGGATGCCTCGTGCTGATCGCCGGCATCATCGCGGAATACGATCCCTTCCACGCGGGACATGCGTGGCACATCGCCGAGACGCGCAGGTGCACGGGCTGCGACTACGTGGCCGTGGCCATGGCGGGCAGCTTCACGCAGCGCGGCGAGGCGGCGTGCCTGAGCAAGGCCGCGCGCGTGCGCATGGCGCTGCGCGGCGGTGCGGACGCCGTATTCGAGCTGCCCGCGCTCTTCGTCGTGCGCAGTGCGGACGCGTTCGCGCGCGGCGGCGTGGGGGTGCTGGCCGGCCTGGGCGTGGACGTGCTCTCGTTCGGCGCGGAGTGCGGCGACATCGCGCTGCTCAGGCGCGTCGCGTCGCTGCGCGACGGCGAGGACGCCGCGTTCGAGAGGCTGCTCAGGGAAGGGCTGGAGAGGGGCGAATCGCATCCGCGCGCATGGGGCGAAGCCGCGGCGCGGGTCCTCGGCCTCGGCGGAGATCTGCTGGCACAGCCCAACAATGCGCTCGCGGTGGAGTACATGCGCGCCCTGTATGCGCTGAGGGCGCGGACCGAGCCGCTGGCGATACCCCGCAGGGGTCGCTATCACGGCGCGCTGGACGGCGAAGGCTTCGCATCGGCGTCCGCCATACGCGCAGCGCTGTTTACGGACAGGCGGCCGGAGGCGCTGGCGGCGGTGCCCGCGTGCGTGCGGGAGATCGCGGCGGCGGCAGCGCCCATGCACGCGCCGGACGACCTGCTGCTCTGGACGCTTCGGAACATGTCCGACGCCGAGATCGCCGCGCTGGCCGACGTGCCGGAGGGGCTGGAGCATCGCATAAAGGCGCTGGCCGCGGAGGTCCCGTCGCGGGAGGCGCTGATCGACCGCGTGAAGAGCAAGCGATATACGCGCGCGCGCATCGCGCGCATCACGACGCACGCGCTGCTGGGCCTCACGCGCGCGCTGGCCGACAGGCATGCATGGCCCGCGTACGCGCGCCTGCTGGGCGTGCGCAGGGACGCCATGCCGCTGCTCACGGAGCTCAAGCGGCGGGCCTCGCTGCCGATCGCCTCCGATCCCGTCGGCCTGAAGGGCGACGAGGTGTTCCAACTGGAATGCCGCGCGACAGACCTGCGCGCGCTGATGTGCGAAGGGGGCGAGGCGCGCAGGGCGGGGCAGGAACTCACGACAAAGTTTATCGTAGAAGAGGGGTACGGATCATGAATACCGGAGTCGACGAGAGGGACTGGAAGCTCTTCAGGCGGAGGGTGCCTGCGTGGCAGGAGCGCTGGATGGAGCGGCTGGACCGCGAGTACCTCGAGATATTGCAGTCGGAGGAAAAGGCGTCGGAAAGATTCTGGGCGCTCGAAAAGCGCATAAGGGAAGACAAGAAGGGCATAGGCGTCGTGATCGACATGCGCAGGTCGCAGATGGAGTGGAACATAATGAGGCTCCTCGGACAGGGCGTCATCACGTTGGATGAGCTGGAAGGTTTCAGCGAAGAGCTGCGCGCGCGGTTCGAATACTTTTCTCATGCCCGTCACGCAGACGACCAGTGATTTGTCGCGCTTATAGGATGACGGATGAACAACGCCGGTCCCCGTAGGGACGCGGCACGCCGCGTCCGCGTCCCCGACGGATGTCCGCACAGTGCCGGTCTATGTGGGAAGCAACGGGCGCACCAAGGCGCGCCCCTACGGCGTGATCCTGGTGGTTTGTCTCCGGCCCGACGTTATCGTGGACCGGACGCTCGTAGGGACGCCATTCATGGCGTCCGCCTTTTTGCGGTTTTTTGTTTTGGGGTAAGTCAGAAAATGGGATGACGGATGAGTCACAAACGACCCATTCTACAATATCGGTATGCACAGACCTCGACCGGAGCGGCGTCTTGTCGACGCCGTCTCCGCGACGTGAGCTTGCAGCGTCCGCTGTTATCCAACCTTGATCCCCGAGCTGACGTGACCCGTTGGATCACGCACTGTCCCAGCCACCGCGCTACAGGCGCGGCGCGAAGCGTCCTTGAGGGTTCTCCTCCTGTCTGCTAAACTGAAGTCCACGGCGGCGGGAGAAGGTCCCGTTTCCAACCTCTCACCCGTCGCCGTGATACTTATCAAGCAGACGGGAGGAGGTTCGTCAAGGATGGCGGCCGGTCGAGGTGCTAAGCACTTGGCTACACACTGTGAAGATCGCCATTGGTTCGTGTGTTGTATCAGAATCCATCTCCCCATTTTCTGACTTACACCTTTGTTTACAACGAAAAGGGGGCCGTGCGTCGGCCCCTTCTTCATATCCCTGTGCCGTATCAGCGACGGCGCGCCGCGGCGCGCTTCGCCTTGTTGTTCTGCGCGTTCTGGTACGCTTCGATCACCAGTATCACCGCAAGCACGGCCATGGCCGCCGCGAAGATCAGCTGGAACCAGTCGCCCCAGGCCGCCGTGCCCGCGCCGATCATCTTGAACTTGTTGATGATGGTGATGCACAGGCTGGTCAGCGTGGCGCAGAGCATGAACGCCATAGGGAAGTAGAACATCTTGTTGTTTTTGCCCACGTTGCCAAGCCACGAGCACACGGCCATCAGCGCGATGCCCGCCAGCAGCTGGTTCGCGGCGCCGAACAGGCCCCAGATCTGGCTCAGGCTCAGGCCGCCCAGTATGCAGCCGATTACGACCATCACCAGCGTGCCTACCAGCGGATGGGTGATGCACTTGCGCAGGCCCTTGGCGTCCTTCCAGGTGGCCTCGTTCTCCTTCAGGAAGAGCTCGGAGAACATGAAGCGGGAAAGGCGCGTTGCGGAGTCCAGAGAGGTCAGCGCGAACACGGAGACCGCCAGCGTCAGAAGCGCCGCGACGACGGAATTGTCGTGGAACATGTGTGCGATGCCGTTTGCGAACGCGGAGGCGGGGGAGCCCAGCTCGGCCGAGTAGCCAGTGGAGATCACGCCCACGGCGATCAGCGAGATCACGCCCAGCGCGGATTCGATCAGCATGGAGCCGTAGCCGATCGCCTTGGCATTCGCCTCGTTGTCAAGCTGCTTGGACGAGGTGCCGGTGGAGATCAGCGAATGGAAGCCGGAGCACGCGCCGCAGGCGACGGTGATGAACAGCGCCGGGAACAGCGGGCCTATGGCGGTGTTCCAGCCCGTGAACGCGGGCAGCTGGAACGTCGCGCTGCCGGAGAACGCGGAATAGAATATGCCGCACAGCGCGATGCCCATCATGGCGTAGAGCAGGAAGCTCGACAGATAGTCGCGCGGCTGCAGCATGATCCACACCGGCAGCAGCGAGGCGATGGCGATGTACACGCCCACGACGATGATCCACGCCGTGCGGCCCATCGCGAAGCCCACGTTCAGGCCCAGCGCGACGATGGCGACGATGCCTATGATGCCGATCACGGTCGCGGTGACCGTCTTCATGCCGAAGCGGTTGGTCAGCACACCGTAGCAGACCGCCAGCAGTATGAACAAAAGCGATATGATCGCGGTGGTCTGGTTGTTGGTGGGATGGCTCACGAAGCCCACGGCCACATGGCCCGCGTCGTCGGGCGCGGTGAAGAACGTGCCGGCCACGACGTTGACGAACGAAGCGATGACCAGTATCAGCACCAGCAGCGCGAATATGATGAACAGCTTCTTGGCGCGCTCGCCCATGGAGGTGCGAATGATCTCACCCACGGACTTGCCGTCGTTTCGTATCGAGGCGAACAGCGAGCCGAAGTCCTGCAGGCCGCCGAAGAATATGCCGCCCAGTACGCACCAGAGGAACACGGGCACCCAGCCGAACACGGACGCCTGTATGGGGCCGTTGATCGGGCCCGCGCCGGCGATGGAAGAGAAGTGGTGTCCCATCAGCACGGCGGGCGGCGCGGCGACGTAGTCCACGCCGTCTTCCATGGTATGCGCGGGGGTCTTGCGCTTGGGATCGACGCCCCACTGCTTCGCCAGCCAGCTGCCGTAGGTGACGTAGCCTACGACCAGTATGACGATGGCGGCAAGTACGATGAGCAAAGCTGTCATTTGGTAGTCCTCTCCTTTGTGTTTAAACTATTGCGAAGGACCTTCTCCAGCCGGCGGCCGAGGCGGTTGCACGCCACGCGCCCGCTGGGCAGCTCCATGGCAATCAAACGGTAGTTGCTCCAGCCCTTCAGTGAAAGGCCGGCGCTCAAGGACCGGCGCAGGCGGGGGATCATTTGAGCCGCCTCTGCGCTCAATTCGTTCGTCAGTATCACGAGCACCACGTCCATGCCCTTGCGGCCCCATGCCGGGGCGAAGTGCGCCGAACCCAGCCGCCACGCGGCCTCGTCCAGCGCCGTGAGGCGCTCGGGGGTGAGCATTTCCTCCAGAGCGAAGTATACGTACTCGCTGGACTCGACCTCATTGAGCTTTATGTTGCGCGTCAAGAAGACCTGTTCCTCCGCCATGTGGAACTCCGCGTGGGCCTGAAAGGGCGCCGGCGCGGACTCGTGTATCGTGTAATAGCGCCTGTGCGCGCGCAGCAGCAGGTCGAGCGCTTGGTTCAGGTCATTCACGCGCGGACCTCCTTCCGCGCCTTGTCGGGACAGCGAGTTTCGAGCGAAGGCGCGTGCTTGCGGATCTCTTCGAGCGCGGCGACGGCGGCCTTCCTGCCGGGCAGCTGTATCTGCGCAAGCTCGCCCTGATCGTTCTCGAGCACCAGGCACTCCAGCTCAAGGTCGCCCCTACCGCAGCAGAGGCGCGCCGGCACCAGCATCACGCGGCGATAGCAGCGCGCAAGGCCCGCATAGGCCGCCGCGCAGACCCTGAGCCCTTTGCAGAAGAACAGGTGCCGGGCCCCCACGCGCGTCGTGCCGAAGGCGCGCGCCGATGCGTATTCCGCGGTGAGCGCGTCGGCGTCCTGTGCGCCGCCCGTTATAACTATGAACCGCAATGCATAAATCCTCCTATTTTTTCAATATACTATTATATGCAAACGGATGGCATTTGCAAGGGGGAAGGGTGCTTTATCTATTACAGTTTGATTGCAGAAAGCAAAAGATTCAGGCACTTCTCCTGAATTAGTGGAAATGGGATTTTACGTCATATCCGGCTTGGTCGGATTTATTCCACGGTCCCCTTGACGATGGGACCCCTTGAGGCGTTTTTCTGGCAAACGCGGCAAGCCATTGCTCCTGCGGAGCATGGTTTGCCTGGCAAACTTCAAAAGCCTAACCGCCCCAAGCCCATTGTAAAGGGGCTTTCGCGGCATAAAACCCGACCAAGCCTATGTCGCGTTCCTTATCGTTTCTCCGTTTTCCATTATACGGGAGTAGAGCCAAGATTCATCAAGAGGAGTAAAAAGGCTCTGACGGATGGCGTGCGCCGCCTGACGCTGACGCCATGCTGCGTGAATAGATATTCACGCAGGCGTGCGGCGCAGGGCATGATAAAGGCGGCCCCGATGACCGGGAGCCGCCGATATGATTTTGTTTGTTTGATGTTTTGTCAGTTGATGATCCTGCGCGCCCAGGAGAACACGCTGTTGTAATAGCCGGAAGTCAGCGATCTGATGATGACTGCGCCGCCGGCGGAGGACGCGTGTATGAACTGGCCGTTGCCCAGGTAAATGCCCACATGGTCGCTCAGGTCGCTGTCAGAGGAGTTGGTGTTGAAGCAGCAAACATCGCCCTTGGCCAGGCTGTTGATCGAGGTGATCTTGGTGTAGGCGCTGGCATAGCCCTGCGTGTACGCGCTGGCCGGTATCGTTATGCCGATCTGCTTGTAGCAGTAGCGCGTGAAGCCGGAGCAGTCGAAGGAGCTCGGCGGATTGGGGCTGTAGGAGTAGGGCACGCCCAGGTAGGAATTGGCGATCTGCAGCAGCTTCGTGATCTTGGCGTTGTCGCCGGTAGAAGCTTCGGAGGACTCCTCAGAGGTCTGCTGCTGGGTCACGGCGGGCTTGATCGTGGTCACGGCTGTGATCTTGACGTAGCCCTTCTTGCCGGTCGCCTTGTCCGTGGCGTAGAAGTAAGAGGAATTGTACCTCTTGGTCAGCGTGATCTCGGCGCCCTTGGCCAGTGTCAGCAGCTTGCTGGAGGTGGAGGCACGCTTGTAGAGATACGTGCCGGAGGCCGCATAAGCGGGTACGTTCGCGCCCAGGGTCAGGTACTTGGTGTACATGTAGCCCGTGACGGAAGTGGAGACGTCCTTCACGCGCGCCCAGCTGCCGTTCATCGCAAGAAGCAGTACCTTCTTGTTCTTGGAGATGGACTCAAGCTTCGTGGCCGTGGAGGCCGACTTGTAGATCTTCGTGGAGGAGCTCGTGGTGCAGGAGATGCCGCTTTCGCTGGTGGGCGTCAGCTCGACGGTCTGGGCGGCCTCAGCGGGCTTGGTCGTGGAGACCAGCGCGTATTTCACATAGCCCTTTTTGCCGGAGGCGGCGTCCGTGCCGTAGAAGTAGTTCCCGCTGCGCTTGGTCACGGTGAGCTTTGCACCCTTGTCCAGCGTGACCAGCTTCGTGGATGTGGAAGCGGACTTGTACAGGTAGGTGCTGGACGTGGTATAGACCGTGATGCTGCCGCCCAGCGTGAGGTACTGTACGGGGATGTAGGCGTTGACACCGTTGTTGGGATTGGTGATGTACGCCCAGCTGTCATTGATAGAATTCAAGGTCACCTTGGCATTTTTGCTGACCTTGGCCGATGTGGCTGAAGTGGACGCTGTCTTGTAGACCTTGGTGCTGGAGTTGACGGTGCAGGTTACCGCCGCCAATGCGGTCTGGCTGAGAAGTACGATCGCCAGGACGACTGTCAGGAAGACGCGCATCGACTTTGAGTGACTGTTCATCATAATTGCCTCCTATTCTCATCCTCCATAGTATATCACGAAACCGAACAAATTGCAACACAATTCACACATTTCCCAAATATCTACGAAATAATCGCCGTAAGGTCATATTTCCGTCGTAAAAAAGCGGAAATTCAGCGCAATTTTGCCCGAAATTTGCTCTGATTTCACACTTCATACAATTAATTAAATACGTTGATTATAAAATGTACAGAAAATCGATCGACGGGTAACAAAGTTCGCCATATTCGAATTCACGCTTCGTTCACAAATTGCTTGGGCTTTGTTCATTGACTTTCCCTGACGTTGGGCCTATAATGACTGCCATGAGGATGAGACAGACGATACCGTGCATCCCGAAAGGAAGGATAAGATATGAAGAAGAACGATCGCAGGCAGGGCTTCCTGCTGACGGCCGCGCTGATCGCGCTGAGCGCCATGGTGGCGTTCGGCGGACTGAGCTCGAACCTGCTGAGCGCGGACTCCGCCTGGGCCGAATCCGCCCAGACCGCGCCCATCGCCGACAATTCGCCGGCGGTGTACGTGACACAGAAGAACGCGAACTCGGTCGTGGGCATCGAGACCTCCGTGGACAGCTGGAACCGCGCTACCGGCGACGTCAAGAGCACGCCGCAGTCGCAGGGCTCCGGTGTGGTCATCGCCGAGGGCGGCTACGTATTGACCAACAATCACGTCGTGGACGGCGGCGACAGCTACAGCGTGCTCATGCCGGACGGCGAGAAGGTCGCGGCACAGCTGCTGGGGGTGGACTCCTCCACGGACCTGGCGGTGCTCAAGGTGGACGAGAAGGCGGACCAGCTGGTCCCCGTCACGATCGGCCGCACGGACGAGCTGCTGGTCGGCTCCACCGTGGTGGCGATCGGCAATCCCGGAGGCGAGGTGCTGGCGAACACGGTCACGCAGGGCATCGTGTCCGCGCTGGAGCGCACGTCCGTCAATGAGAGCAAGAGCCTGCGCCGCATCAAGTACATACAGCACGACGCGGCCATATCCTCCGGCAATTCCGGCGGCGGCCTGTTCAACTACAAGGGCGAGCTGGTGGGCATCAACACGATGAAGTACGTCGGATCCTCTTATTACGGCGGTACTTACGAGGGCCTGGGCTTTGCGATACCGGTCGAGACGGCCGAGTCCATCGCGAAGCAGATCATGGAGAACGGCAAGGTCATACGCCCCGGCCTGGGCGTGAACGTCACCAATGTCGAAGGCCCGGACGAGCCCATGAACAACCAGCCGCCGCAGAGCGTGGCCATCATGAACGTGAACGCCGGCGGCGCCGCGGAGGAAGCGGGGCTCAGGCAATACGACTTCATCTATGAGGTCGACGGCGAGCGCATCACCTCCATGATGGACCTGACCAGTCTGTTGGACCAGCACCAGACCGGCGACACGGTGTCCGTCACGGTCGTGCGCTACCAGCAGGCGGGCATGGTGCAGACGCAGGACTACGGCAGCTACCCGTTCTACTTCGGCTACGGCTTCGGCTATGGCTACGACAACGGCAGCAGCTTCGCAGCGCAGAGCGAACTGCAGGTGCGCGGCGGCTACGAGATGGTCACGGTGGACGTGACGCTGAAGGCGCTGGAATAATGAGGAATGAGTAGTGAGGAATGAGTAATGAACAATGTGCGGGATCTGGCCGATGCGCCGGGTCCCGCGCTGATGTTTGGGGGGGATGCTCCCCGATGCGTCGTGCTTCACATATACAATATCCTGTAGGGGCGCCATCCATGGCGCCCGCGCAGGCTGAACGCGCTGTATATATTATATGCAATAGGCGCGTCTGCGCGCCTGTACTGACGTCATCAAGAACGTGTGGAACATGGCGGCCTTGAGGCTGCCGCTACGGTCACGTGCACAGCGATCCCCTTGTCCGCTGTCGATGGCCCCCGCAAAACCCGTCCGGCCATCGATTCTGAATTCTGAATTCTCAATTCTGAATTGCAGATCCAATCTGCCCATCCGCCGTCGGACATTCCATGCTCCTCCGGCTATCGATTCCGAATTCCGAATTATCTCACTTCTTCCTCCTCGCGGCTTCGATCTTCTCCCGTATCACTTCGTCCGGCTGTATCACATAGATCGCGGGCTTGCCGCCGTCGCGGCAGGCGACGGCCAGCGGCGCGAATGGCGCTCTCTTGATGCACGCGCTGTTGACGCGCGCGTCCGGGAAGCGGCCCTTCGCCTGTTCCAATGTCCCCGCATAGAGTATGTTGTTCAGATAGATGTCCGTCATGACGCGTTCGTACCGCCCGTAGGCGAACGATATGCGCAGCATGCCGGGCCCCAGTATGTAGCTGTAGCTGAGCACATAGCGCCGCATGACGAAAAGCGCGATGACCAGCCCGATCCCCCAGAATGCGACCGCCGTGGCGGCCGGCCCCAGCCAGAGGCCCAGCGCGTGCGCAGCGAACCAGTCGGCGAACACCGCCGCGACGATCGTCGCCACGGCCGCAAGTCCCTTCAGGGGCGTGAGCTTCGGCGGCTCAACCTTCTGCTGGTGCATAGACGCCCTCCTGTATGTCCAGTATCACGCGCTCGATCACGGCCATGGACGTCTCCGTATTGGTGCCGTTGGCCATGACCACCAGCACCGCGCCGTCGTTGGCCATGGCGCCCATCTCGGCCAGGCCGGTCACGCCGCTGAGCGAAAGCCCGCCTATGAACCGCTCGCCCGTTTCCTCGTCCTGCGCGTATACGGGATCGAGGCCCGCGTCCTTCATCCAGCCGGTGGCCAGCGCGTCCTCCAGAGGCATCGCGGCCTCCGCCATGAACAGCGCCTCCGCGCACTTCGAGGAGGCCAGGAACACGTCCGCGTTGCCCAGCGCCAGGCGCGTCATCAGAAGATAGCTCGCCGTGTAGTCCTGGCTGGGGTCGTTGTACATGAGCGTGTCGAACTCCACGCTCTCCAGCGAGGCGTCCACGCCCTGCCCGAACTCCAGGTAGGCGGGCGCGTGCGCGTTCAGCGCCTCGACATTGCTGTAGCCGTCCGCCAGATAGATGAGCACCTCGTTCTCGAAGGGCACCTGCGGCCTGGTCGACGTGTAGATGATGTTGGTCAGAAGCAGCATGATCACGACGCCTATGATGTATACGGGGGAGTATTTGCGGATGTGTTCGGCCAGGCGCGCCTTGCTCAGGCCCTTGGGCGGCATGCGCTCCACCTCCTTGGTATATGCGTGTTTTCGACCATTATAGCGCAGATCGCGTCAGGAAACAAGCGACAAATGAATAAGAATGAACAACTTTGCACCCCGCGGCGCGAGTGTTAATTGTCCGTTGTTCACGGTTATTTTACCCATTGCAGCGCGCTTCCGCCCTTGACACGGGCGCGTTTGCGTGGTAAAATATCATAGTCTCTTGAGGGCATGACCCAATCGGGGTGTGGCGCAGTTTGGTAGCGCACGTGCTTTGGGAGCATGGGGCCGCAGGTTCGAATCCTGTCACCCCGACC
>SVGK01000060.1 GCA_015056395.1 Clostridiales bacterium | reverse complement strand
GGCGTGGCGCTCAACATGAACGTGCTGGGCTACGACCCGTATATTTCCGTGGAACACGCATGGAAGCTCTCCCGCGCCGTGAAGCACAGCCAGGATATCGACGAGCTGCTGGCGCACAGCGACTACATCACGCTGCATGTGCCGCTGATGGACGCCACTCGCGGCATGATCGACGCCGAGGCCATAGGCAAGATGAAGCAGGGCGCTGCGCTGCTCAACTTCTCGCGCGGTCCGCTGGTCGACACGCTGGCCGTGATCGAGGCGCTGGAGAAGGGCGCGCTGCGCTCGTACGTGACGGATTTCCCGTCCAAGGAGCTGATCGGCGTGCCGCACGCGGTGCTCACGCCGCACCTGGGCGCTTCGACGCCGGAGAGCGAGGACAACTGCGTGCACATGGTCTCCCGCCAGATCGACGCTTATCTGAAGACCGGCTCGATCGTCAACTCGGTGAACTATCCCAACTGCCCCCTGGGGCGCGTGACCATGCCGCGCGTGGCGGTGCTGCACAGGAACGTGCCGCGCGTGATCGGTTCGATCACGTCCGAGGTCTCGCTGGAGGGCATCAACATCGAAAACATGGTCAACCAGTCCCGCGGGGAATACGCCTACACCGTGCTGGACGTGAACGAGGCGCCTTCCGAGGCGCTCATCGACCGGCTCGCCTCGCACGCGAGCATATACCGCGTCAGGCTGCTCATGCCTGAGGCGTAAGGAGGCCTCCGTCATGCAGAACCCGATGAGAAAGGCGCACATACTCCTTCCGGCGGAGCATGTCGCCTATGATAAGTGGGCCGTCGTGGCCTGCGACCAGTTCACCTCGCAGCCGGACTACTGGCGTTCCGTCGAGGAGATCGTGGGGGACGCACCTTCGACGCTCAGGCTGACGCTTCCCGAGATATGGCTTGGCCAGGCGGAGGCACGCGTGCCGCAGATACACGCCGCGATGGAGCGCTATCTGCGCGATGGCGTGCTCAAGGAAGCTGTGGACGGCTTCGTGCTGGTCGAGCGCACCACGGCTTCGGGCGTACGCCCGGGCCTCGTGGCGGCGCTGGATCTCGAGGCCTATGACTTCGCGGCCGGATCGCGCACGCCCATACGCGCCACGGAGGGCACGGTGCCGTCCCGCGTGCCGCCGCGCGCCGCGATACGCAGGGGCGCGGCCCTGGAGCTGCCGCACGTGATGATGCTGGTGGACGACAAGGTGAACGCGCTGGTCGAGCCCCTTTGGGCCAAGCGCGATTCCTTCCGCAAGCTCTACGATGTCGACCTGATGATGGACGGCGGTCACCTTGCGGGCTGGGCCGTCGAGGGGGAGGACGCGGACAGCGCGCTGAGGGCGTGCGACAGGCTGATGGAGGCCTGCGACGGCCTGCTCTTCGCGGTGGGCGACGGCAACCACTCGCTCGCGGCGGCCAGACAGTGCTGGCTCGAGAGGCGCGAGACGCTCACCGAGGAGCAGCGCAGGGACGATCCGGCGCGCTTCGCGCTGGTGGAGATCGTCAACCTGAATTGTCCCGCCATGCAGTTCGAGCCGATACACCGCGTGCTGTTCAACGTGGACAGCCTGGAGTTCTATCGCGAGCTGCGCATGGCGATGCGCGCGCACGCTTTCGAAGACAGGCCCGGCAGCGATTTGAAGCTGATCGAGAAGAGCACGGAGCTCTCGTTCGCATTCCATGAGCACCCGCTGCCATTCCTGCAGGGCTTCCTGGACCAGTACCTCGTACGCCATCCGGAGACTTCCATCGACTACATACACGGCGAAGAGGCTGTGCGCGCGCTGGTCGGCGAAAACCCCAGGAGCATGGGCTTCCTGCTGCGTCCCTTCGACAAGGCGGAGCTGTTCGGCTCCATACGCCGCTGGGGCGCGCTGCCGAGGAAGACCTTCTCGATGGGCGAGGCGACCGAAAAACGTTACTATATGGAAGCAAGATCTATAAGGAGGGATTCTTGATGCTTCTGACACTCAGATCCATACTGGACATCGCGGAGGCGAAGAACATCGCCATCGCCGCGTTCAACGTGACGACGCTCGAAGGCATCGAAGCGGTGCTGTCCGCCGCGGAAGAGCTCGACCAGCCCGTCATACTGCAGTTCGCCAACGCCGCGCACGGCGGCTACATCGCCCTTGACGTGATCGGCCCTATCATGGTCGACATGGCCGAGCGCGCGAAGGTGCCGGTGTGCGTGCATCTGGACCACGGTGACAACTTCGCCGAGATCGAGTGCGCGCTGGAGATGGGCTTCACGTCCGTGATGTACGACGGCTCCGTGCTGCCGTACGCCGAGAACGTGGCGAACACGCGCGCCGTGGTCGAGCTGGCCGAAGCGTACGGCGCCTCCGTCGAAGCCGAGATCGGCTCCATGGGCCGCGAGGAATACGGCTCCGTGGGCGGCGGCGATGAAGAGGCCGTGGAGAGCTGCTATACCGACCCGGACCAGGCGGCGGCGTTCGTCAAGGCGACGGGCGTGGACGCGCTGGCCTGCTCGTTCGGCACGGTGCACGGCATCTACCTGAAGGCGCCGAAGCTCGACATAGAGCGCATCGGCGTGATACGCGAGAAGACCGGCGTGCCGGTGGTCATGCACGGCGGCAGCGGCATATCCGACGAGGACTTCCGCAAGTGCATCGAGCAGGGCGTGCGCAAGATCAACTTCTACACCTATGCCGCGAAGTTTGCCGGCGACGCTGTGCGCGAGAAGATCGCCGCGGCCGAGGGCAACGTCTACTTCCATGACATCGCGGTGTGGGCGCGCGAGAGCATGAAGCAGACCTACATCGATACGATCAGGGTATTCTCCAACCTGAAGTAAAGGAGCCGTAAGCGCATGCTGAAGCTTGCCATGTTCGACACGAAGGGCTACGACCGCGCGGCCTTCGAGGCCAGGCTTGCGGGCCGGGACGTCGAGATCAAGTTCTTCGAACCAAACCTGTCCTGCGACACCGTCGCGCTGTGCGCAGGCTACGACTGCGTGATACCCTTCGTCAACGACCGGCTGGACGCCGATGTGATCGAATGCATCGCCAGGATGGGCGTCAAACTGATCGCGCTGAGGTGCGCGGGCTACAACAACGTGGACCTGGACGCGGCGCGCGCGGCGGGCATCACGGTCATGCGCGTGCCGGCGTACTCGCCCTACGCCATCGCCGAGCACGCCATGGCGATGCTCCTGACCATCGTCAGGCGCACGCACAAGGCGTATATACGCACGCGCGACTATAACTTCTCGCTGAACGGCATGGTGGGCTTCGACCTGCACGGGAAGACCGTGGGCGTGGTCGGCACGGGGCGCATAGGCCGCGTGTTCATAGACATCTGCCGGGGCTTCGGCATGCATGTGATCGCCTATGACGCCTATCCCGCGGCGGACGCGGGCATCGAGTACGTCTCAAAGGAGGAGCTGCTCAGCCGAAGCGACATCATCTCGCTGCACTGCCCGTTGACGAAGGACACCTACCACATGGTGGACGAGGCGGCGCTCAGCACGATGAAGAAGGGCGTCGTGATCGTGAACACGTCCCGCGGCGCGCTGATCGACGCGGAGGCGCTGCTCAACGCGATCAAGCGGCGGCACGTGGGCGCGGCCTGCCTGGACGTATATGAGGAGGAGGGCGACTTCTTCTTCGAGGATTTCTCCGGGCACATATTGGACGACGACGTGCTGTCGCGGCTGATCTCCATGCCCAACGTGCTGGTCACGGGCCATCAGGCGTTCCTCACGGAGGAGGCGCTTGACAACATCGCCTCCACGACACTGGACAACGTGCGCGACTTTTTCGCCGGCGTGAAGAACGGGAACGAGATAATCTGACCATGATCGCAAACTATCATACGCACACCTGGCGCTGCAACCATGCGCAGGGCACGGAACGGGAGTATATCGAGGCCGCCATAGCCATGGGGCTCAGGGAGCTGGGCTTTGCCGACCACTCGCCGTATCCCTTTTCGAACGGGCATGTGAGCGGCTTCCGCATGCGTCCGGACCAGCTGGACGACTACTGTACCACGCTCACGGCGCTCAGGGACGAATACGCCCATGATATCGCCATACACATAGGGCTCGAAGCGGAGTACTATCCGGATGAGTTCGGCCGCCTGCTGGACCTGATCGACGGCTATCCCATCGAGTACCTGATACAGGGGCAGCACTTCACGTTCAACGAGTACGACGGCCTGTACGCCGGCGCGGAGACGCGCGACGAAGCTGTGCTCGAACAGTACTGCCGCCAGGTGGTCGAAGGGCAGGCGACGGGGAGATACCTCTATATCGCCCATCCCGACCTGATCCACTTTGTCGGCCGCCCGAAGGTCTATGAAAAGCACATGCGCGCGATGCTCAGGGCGCTCAAAGACATGAACGCGCTGATAGAGTTCAACATGCTGGGCTTCATCGAAAACAGGAATTATCCCATGCCGGCGTTCTGGCGCATGGCGGGGGAGGAGGGCCTGCGCGCCGTGATCGGCCTGGACGCCCATCGGCCCGGGCACTTCGGCAACGCGGACGCGCTGAAGGCGGCGCAGGAGATACTTGAACACAACGGCATACCGCTGGTCGAAAGGCTTCAGATACATTGAAGCGTCATCGGCGATACGCGCCCTTCCATCAAGCGTGGAGGGCGCGTTTTTGGTGCGCGTACGGAATTGTGTTTTTATTTCGGATAATTTGAAGATATTTCAAAACTATTACAGAATGATTGATTTTAACAGTATGCTCCGCTATAATGGCACGGTAAAGTGCTTGAAGGGCGGTGGTTCCGATGCGGAGGTTGTGGCTCCCCGTGCTGTTGGTCGCGGTGGTCCTGCTGTATCTGCTCCCATCCGTAAGCTATACCGAGGACCAGGAGACGATATTGCTGGCACGCACGCTCTACGCGCTGGCGCGGGACGAGAGCTATGAGACGAAGCTTGCCCTGGGTTCCGTGGTCATGAACCGCGTGGACAGCGTCTGGTTCGAGGACAGCGTCGAGGGGGTGCTCAGGGAACAGATGCAGTTCCCGCAGAGCGACCGCTACGACGACGATTCGCTTCGGGCCGCGCACGAGGTGATCTCGGGCACGCGCGTGATCGCGGGGAACGCGCTCTACTATCAGGCCTCGGACGCCCGCGAGCCCTACAGCGCCGAAAACAGGCTGGGGCGCGTGGGCGGCTACGTGTTCTATTCGGATGACGGCAGGCTTTGACCAGAGAGACGGCGACACATGCAGCCGTCTCTTTGTGCATTTTTCACAACATTTGCATTGGATGCATGAAATCGCTTGAAATGCCATCGTTTTTACGCTATTATAGAAACAATCTTTTGCTGAAAACCTTTTGAGGAGGCGTAAAGCTTGGGCATTCAAAAGACGCACAACGAATCGTGGGAGGACTATCTCGAGGCGATACTGCGCATCACGCAGCGCCAGGGCTACTGCCGCAGCGTGGACATCGCAAACCAGCTGGAGGTCAGCAAGCCGAGCGTGTCCGTGGCGATGAACAACCTGCGTCAGGCGGGGCTGATCGACGTCGCGGGCGACAAGCGCATCGAGCTCACGGAGCAGGGCTACGAGATCGCGGAGCGCGTGTTCGCGCGGCACAAGTTCTTCAGGGAGAAGCTGATACAGGTGGGCGTGGACCCGGAGACCGCCGAGCGCGAGGCCTGCGTGCTGGAGCATGCCATATCCGACGACAGCTTTGAAAAGATACGCGCCTATCTGCGCAGCTGTGCATACGATGCATCAAAACATGCATAGGATCTTGACGGCGATCGGCCGAATGTGCGTCGGAAAGGTTAATTTTCACGCAAATTGACCAAATAACGCCGCCTGTCACCACACAAACAGCAAATTTTATTCAAAACCATTTGAATTGTTGCGGCGGATGTGCTATAATAGGTGCTGTTAAACTGGCGCATCCGGAAAGGTGGTGTACTATGGCCGGCAAGATCGATGAGACGAGGTATTTCCGTCTACCCGGCGACACGCCCGAGTCCGCGGCGGAGATCATCGAAAAGGTCTACCAGTCGCTGAAGGCGAAGGGGCACGACCCCATCATGCAGTTGGTCGGCTACATAATCTCGGGCGACCCCACGTACATCACGAGCTATAACAACGCCCGTTCCCTGATCAAGCGCCTCGAGCGCGACGAGCTGCTCGAGGAGTTCGTGCGCTTCTACCTGACGGAGCACGACAAGAAAAAGTGATGGAATCAAGATCTCTCGGCGATTCGGGCCTCACGGTCTCGCGCCTGTGCTTCGGCACGCTGACCATGTCGCCCTTACAGACAGCTATGGCGCCCCAAGAGGGCGCCAAGCTTTTGATATACGCCCGTGAAAAGGGCGTGACGTTTTTGGACACGGCGGACCTGTACGGCACATATCCCCACATACGCATCGCGCTCAGGTCCTGCCCGGACTATGTCGTGTCCAGCAAGGCGTACTGCTACGACGAGAAGACCGCGCGCGAGGCGCTGGAGCGCTGCTGGCGCGGCCTGGGGCGCGACTATGTCGACCTGTTCATGCTGCACGAGCAGGAGTCGCTCTACACGCTCAGGGGGCATGAAGAAGCGCTCACCTATCTGGAACGGCAGCGCGAGCTTGGGCACGTGGGCGCCGTGGGCGTGAGCACGCACTTTGCCGGATGCGTGCGCGCCGCGAGGCGCTTCCCGATGATACGCGTGGTCCATCCGCTGATCAACCTGGCGGGCATAGGCATACAGGACGGCACGCGCGAGGACATGGAGCAGGCCATATCGTTTGCGCGCGAGGCAGGCCTGGGCGTGTTCGCGATGAAGCCGCTGGGCGGCGGACACCTGATAAGCGACAACATGGCCGCACTCAGATACGCGGTCGATTCGCCGCTGCTGGACGCCGTGGCGGTGGGCATGCAGACCACGGACGAGATCGACGCAAACGTCGCCGCGTTCGAGCGATCGGACGGGGCGCAGGCGCGGCTTGAGGCGCTCGCGCGGCGCACGCGGCGCATCATGGTGCACGACTGGTGCGAGGGCTGCGGCCGCTGCGCCGCGCGCTGCCGCCAGCACGCGATCACGGTCGTGGACGGCCGCGCGACCGTAGACCAGGACAAGTGCGTGTTCTGCGGCTACTGCGCGCGCGCCTGTCCGCAGTTTTGCATCAAGGTGGTGTAAGGGACATGCGCACACTGTGCCTGGATGTGGGCGAAAAGCGCATAGGCGTCGCCGTGACGGACGCCATGGACTTGACGGCGCAGGGCGTCGAGACGATACAGAACGCCGGCTTCAAAAAGGTGCTGGCGCGCATCGAGGAGCTGTGCGCCATGTACGCCACGCGGACCATCGTGGTGGGGCTGCCGCGCAACATGGACGGCACGGAGGGCTTCCAGGCGGAGGCCGTGCGCGCGTTCGCGCGCAAGCTCTCGGTCCGGGGCTTCGACATACGCTTTCAGGACGAGCGCATGACCACGAAGCTCGCGCGCGACGCGCTGATACAGGGCGACGTGCGGCGCGAACGGCGCAAGGATTCCATAGACATGCTGGCCGCGACGTACATATTGGAGACATACATCGCCGCAAGGGACGCCCGGCCCGCGGCGAAGAAATTCACAGGAGGGATCTACCGTATGAGCGATATCGAAAAGAACCTGCCCAACGAGATGGAAGAGGGCATCGAGGAAGGTCTCGAGCAGGACGAGAACATCGTGGAGCTGGTGGACGAGGACGGCAACGAGGTCGTGTTCGAACACCTGATGAGCCTTGAGCACAAGGGCAGGACCTACATATGCCTGGCGCCCGCCGAGCCCATGGAGGACGTGGCCGAAGACGAGCTGGTCATCATGCGCATCGAGACCGACGAAGAGGGCAACGACTACTACACCACCATCGACGACGAGGAAGAGCTGAACGAGGCGTTCGAGCAGTACCTCGCGCTGGCCGAGGCGGACGAGGACTGACCGACGGGCGGGGGAAGCATGCCGCTCAAAGAGGATCTGCGTTAAGCAGGTCCTCTTAGTTTATGTAAAATAATGTGAAGCAACGTTTTCACTGTGGATTTTCACTTTGATGATATGTATAATCGAATCAAGATGGTATCTTTTAATGGAAACGGGATGACACGCCCTGACCGACACGATGCAGAGGTGATCGAATGGATCTGATGACCCGTCTCAGGAATTTCTTCGGCGTGCAGGACATGACCGCGGGCAGTCCCATGCAGAAGCTGATACAGTTCTCCATACCGCTTCTGATCGGCAACCTGGCGCAGCAGCTTTACAACACGGTGGACTCCATCATCGTGGGCAAGTACATAGGCGACACGGCGCTGGCGGCCGTGGGCACGGCGGGGCCGATACTGAACCTGCTGTACGTGCTGTTCATGGGCATCGCCACGGGCGCGAGCATCATGGCGTCGCAGAAGTTCGGCGCGCGCGACCGCGACGGGCTGACGCGCATGATCGGCACGACAATCACGCTGACGGTCGCCTCCAGCCTTGTGATGATGTTCATAGGATACTTCGGCTCCGGCTTCCTGATCTCTCTGGTGTCGCCGCCCGCAGACGTGGGCGCGGGCGCAGTGACATACCTGCAGATCATATTCATAGGCATATTGGGAAGCGCCGCCTACAACATATTCGCGGGCGTGCTGCGCGGCATGGGCGACAGTGTATATCCGCTGCTCTTCCTGATCGCCGCCAGCCTGATCAACGTCGTGCTGGACATCGTGTTCGTGCGCAACGTGGGCATGGGCATCGCGGGCGTGGCATGGGCGACCATCATCGCACAGGCCTTCTCGGGGCTGGGCTGCCTCTACAGGCTGACGCGCATGAAGGACCTGTTCGACCTGAACGTGCGCACGCTCAGGCCGGACGGGGGGCTCACGCGCGAGCTCGTGCGGCTGGGACTTCCCGCCGGCGTGACGCAGGCGATATTCTCCATGTCCGCCATCGTCGTGCAGAGCCTGACCAATTCGCTGGGCACGGCGGTCATCGCGGCGAACGTGGCCATCATGCGCGTGGACGGGTTCGCCATGATGCCGAACTTCACCTTCGGCACCGCTTCGACGACCTATGTCGGCCAGAACATCGGCGCGCGCAGGGCCGACCGCATCAAGCCGGGGCTCAGGTCGCTGCTCAAGCTGGCGCTGGGCATATCCGGCGTGCTGGTGGCCTGCATACTGCTGTTCGGCAATACGCTGATCGGCCTGTTCACGAACACGCCGGACGTCATCGCGCTGGGCACCATGGGCCTGCGCTGGCTGGCTGTGGGCTACCTGGCCTTCTCCATAAGCCAGGTGCTGCAGGGCGCCATGCGCGCCGCAGGCGAGACGATGATACCGATGTGGATCTCGATATTCACGACGATCATCGTGCGCATGCCCATCGCGTACCTGCTGGTGTATGTGCTGCGCAACGAACAGTGGCCCAACGGCAATCCCACGGGGCTGTTCGCATCGCTGCTGATCTCGTGGCTGGTGGGCACGACTCTGAGCATAGTGGTCTATGCGAAGGGGACCTGGAAGAGGAAGCTCGACCCGGAGGTGGCCGAGAAGATATGATATTCTAAGGAGGGGGAACGCAGCATGCTTGCACCTTATCCGCCTATGGGCTGGAACAGCTGGGACTGCTACGGCGCGGCCGTGACAGAGGAGACCGTGCTCAAAAACGCAGAATACATGGCGGCGCACCTGAAACAGTACGGTTGGGAATACATCGTGGTGGATATACAGTGGGCGCAGCCGACCGCTTCGACCCACATGTATGAGCCCTTTTCCGACATGACGATGGACGAGTGGGGGCGCCTGATCCCCGCCGTGAACCGCTTTCCCTCCGCGAAGGACGGCTTGGGCTTCAAGCCGCTGGCGGACCGCATACACGCGCTGGGGCTCAAGTTCGGCATACACATCATGCGCGGCATGCCCCGCATGGCGGCGCACAGACACCTGCCCGTGAAGGACAGCGCGTATGACTGCGCGCAGGTGGCCGACCCGCACTCCATATGCAAGTGGAACCCGGACATGTACGGCCTGCGCCAGGACCATTCGGGCGCGCAGGCGTACTACGATTCGATATTCAGGCTGTACGCGGAATGGGGCGTGGATTTCGTCAAGTGCGACGACATCGCGCGCGAATACCCGCACTGCGAGAGGGAGATCGAGCTGATCTCCACGGCCTCCCGCAGCTGCGGGCGCGACATCGTGCTGTCGCTGTCGCCGGGCCCCGCGCCGATCGAGCGGGCGGAGCATTTGAAGACGTGGTCCAACATGTGGCGCATCACGGACGACTTCTGGGACGAGTGGCGCCTGCTCAAGGGCATGTTCGAACGCGCGGAGAAGTGGTGCATACACGCGGCCCCCGGCCATTGGCCGGACGCCGACATGCTGCCCGTGGGCGCACTGCGCCAGTGCTACGAGGACGACGGCGCGGGCCCGGCGTTCGGCGAGCGCGCGCACGCGAACTGGACGAACTTCACGCCCGCCGAGCAGCGCACGATGATGACGCTCTGGTGCATGATGCGTTCGCCGTTGATGATCGGCGCGGAGATGACGAAAAACGACGACTTCACGCTCTCGCTGCTGACAAACGCGCCGCTGTTGGCCATAGAGAAGGAGAGCTGGTGCGCGCACCCGCTTTGCACGAACGATTTGGAATCCGTATGGGTCGCGCCCAGGCAGGACGGCGACGGCTGCTATGTCGCCGTGTTCAACCTGTCCGACGAGACGCGCACCGTGGAGGCGTCGATCGAGACGCCGTTCACGGAGGCCGTCGAGCTCTGGACGAACGAGAAGGACGCGGCGCTTTCAAAGGAACTGCCGCCGCACGACTGCGCCGTATGGCGCGTCCGGCGCTGATGAACGCGATTGACAAACGTGTGTCAGGGTGATAGAATAGCAACAAACCTTATCGATATAGGAGGATTGATACCCATGAAACCCATCAAGATCGGTCTGGTCGGCACGGGCAGCATCTCCAATGCGCACATGTCCGGCTATTCCAAGCTGGCGGAGCAGGGCAAGGTCGAGCTGGTCGCCGCGTGCGACATCAACGTCGACCGCGCGAAGGCGTGGGCAGAGAAGTACGGCTTCAAAGAGGTCTATGGCAGCCACACCGAGATGCTCGAAAAGAGCGACATAGACGCCATCTCCGTCTGCACCTGGAACAACTCCCATGCGCAGATCGCCATCGACGCGCTGCACGCGGGCAAGCATGTGCTGTGCGAGAAGCCGCCGGCCATGACCGTGGAGCAGGCGCTCGCCATGCAGAAGGCGGAGCAGGAATCCGGCAAGCTTCTGATGATCGGCTTCGTGCGCCGCTTCGGCGACAATGCCGAGCTCGTCAAGGAGTTCTCCGACAAGGGCTTCTTCGGCGATGTCAACTTCGCCAAGATCGCCGTGACGCGCCGCTGCGGCTGCCCGCTGGGCTGGTTTGCGAACTCCGAGCTCTCCGGCGGCGGCCCGCTTCTGGACAACGGCGTGCATCTGATCGACCTCGTGCGCTATCTGACGGGCAAGCCCAAGGCGGTCAGCTGCTATGCGTCCACCTATAACAACATGGGCTCCCGCACGAACATCAAGGGCGTGGAGCGCTATGCCTCCGTGGATCCCTCCGACTTCAACGACGTCGAGGACCTGGCCGTGGGCATGGTCAAGTTCGATAACGGCATGAGCATGTCGCTCGAGTT
>SVGK01000343.1 GCA_015056395.1 Clostridiales bacterium | reverse complement strand
TCACGCGCTTCGCCGCAAGCGTCGCGGAGTCCCTTGGGGTCGAAGCACCGCACGGCGCGGACGCACCCTTATCGCTGATCGGCACACATGTGTCGCGCGCACTGGGCGGCCGCGTGCCCGACCGCGCGCTCATATTCAACCCCGACTGCATAGGTCACTGGTTCTGGCAGAAGCACACGCAGATGCTTTCGCCGGTACAGGTCTATGCGCCGCTGGCCGTGCCCTTCGCCACGATGATGCCGTCCGTGACGCCGGTATGCTTCGGCACGATGTACACGGGCGTCACGCCCGCCGTACACGGCATAAGGCGCTACGAAAAGCCCGTGATCACGCACGACAGCCTGTTCGACGCGTTCGCGCGCGCGGGAAAGCGCGTGACGCTGCTGGCAGCGAAGGATTCGAGCATGGCGATCATATTCGGAGGCCGCCCCATCGACTATCGCATACTCCCCTATGACGACGACGTGAACGAGATGGCGCTGAAGCTGATCGAGCAGGACGAACACGACGTGCTGGTGGTCTACAACCAGTCCTACGACGACATGATACACATGACCGCGCCGGAGGATCCCCGCGCCATGAAGGCCGCGCAGGCGAACGTGGACGCCTTCTGCCGCCTGTGCGCCGCCGCGGAGAAGCACTGGGCGGGGCACGACACTTTCGTGGCCTGGGCGCCCGACCACGGCAACCACATAGATTGGGACGGCCATGGGAATCACGGGGAGTTCAGGGAAGAGGATATCAATATCGTGCACTTCTTCGGGGGGATGAGGAGAATTCAGAATTAAGAATTCAGAATTCAGAATCAATGGCCGGAGGACGGAAGGACAATTCGGAATTCGGAATTTCGTGCCGACTGTAGGGAAGATTTTGTCGTTCGCTCATGTCATCCGTTCGTGACTTCGAAACACATCAGCATGCCGCACCCCTACGGCTGCCCCGAATGCTCTTATCCGAACCGCACCGTCATCGTATATCCGTCGACCGGGCGGGCGCCATGGATGGCGCCCCTACGGCTGACTGATATGTCTTTCCTCGCAACGCATCGTAATCGCGTATCCATCGACCGTGCGGGCGCCATGAATGGCGCCCCTACGCAGACCCATATGCCCTTCCCCGAACTGTATTGTCATCGCATACCGCCATCGGCCTATCGCAGAAACAGCCCCACAGCGAATCAGGCATCAACAGTCAGCTGTCGATTCCTGACTCCTCATTACTCATTACTCATTACTCATTCCTCATTCCTCATTCCTAACTCCTCACTCCTAACTCCTCACTCTCAAATATCCCGGTATCAGCACGCAGTCCGCGCCCAGCCATGCCAGCACCTCCGCCCAGAACACGCCGCTCATGCCGATCATGCCCGGCAGCAGCAGCGCCGATCCCGTGCGCATGAAGAATTCCGCAATGCCCGAGAGCATGGGCACGAATGTGTCGCCCAGCCCCTGCAGCGCGGAGCGCACCACGTGCAGCGCGTACAATACCGGCAGCCACGCCGCCATCAGGCGCAGGAACTCGAGCGCGACCGCCATCGCGCTCTCCGCCTCTGCGCCCGCCTCGATGAACAGCCCGATCAGTCTGTCGCCGAACAGGAACATGCACGCGGATATGATGCCCGCCGTAACGACGCCCGTGACGAGCCCCGCGCGCACGCCCTGCCTGATGCGTTGCGCCTGGTCCGCGCCCAGGTTCTGCCCCGCGTAGGTCGACATCGCGTATCCGTAGGAGACCGCCGCGAGCTCGAGCAGCCCGTACAGCTTGTTCGTCGCCGTGTATCCCGCGATGAACGTCACGCCCATGGGATTCACGACCGTCTGCACGATCATGCCGCCCACGGCGATGATGCAGTTCTGCACCGATACCGGCACGCCCAGCCTGAGCAGCCGCACAATGAGCGCGCGGTCCGGCACGAAGTCGCTCTTATGCAGGCGCAGGAAATCGAGCCTTCTCAGCTGCATGAGGCAGCACATACAGGCGCAGCACTGCGCGATCAGCGTGGCGATGGCCGCGCCGTTCACGCCCCACCGAAACGCCATCACGAACAGCACGTCGAGCCCTATGTTCACAAGCGACGCGATCACCATGGCGATGAGCGGCGTGCGGCTGTCGCCGAACGCGCGCAGCGTCGCCGCAAGCGTGTTGTATGCCATCACGACCGGCAGCCCCGCAAACAGTATCCGAAGATAAGCCTCCGCCACGGGCCTTATCTCGACAGGCGTCCTGAGGAAGCCCAGCACGGGCCGTATCGAAAGCTGCGCCGCCAGCATGAGCAGCACCGAGAGCGCCGCGCCCAGCGACGCCGCCGCGCCGACCGAGCGTCTGAGCGCGGTGTAGTCCTTCGCCCCGAAGGTCTGCGCCGCGGGTATCGCGAAGCCCTGCGCGAGCCCCTGCACGACGCCCAGCCACATCCAGTGGAACCAGTCCGAGCTGCCCAGCGCCGCAAGCGCGGCCATGCCCACGCCCTGCCCCACGACGGCCGCGTCCACCACCGTGTACATCTGCTGGAACACGTTGCCCAGCATCAGCGGGATCGCCGTAACCAGTATGAGTCTTACGGGGCTCCCCGTAGTCATGTCCCTCGTGTTCATGCGGAT
>SVGK01000342.1 GCA_015056395.1 Clostridiales bacterium | reverse complement strand
ACATGCAGAACAACGGGCCGACCTATGGCTGGACGATGGAGGCGCTGGGCGTGACGCAGAGGCTGCTGATGCCGCGCGCGGTCGAACGCATAGAGTGCCCGGTCAGGCTCTACATGGCGGAAAAGGACACGAGCGTGATACCGCACGCGGAAAGGATGTTCATACGCCGCGTCAAGGGCGGCACGTTCACGCAGGTCGCCGGTTCGAAGCACGAGATCTATCGTTCCACGGACGATGTCATCGGGCCGTGGTGGCAGGACATACTGCACTTCCTTGAGAACAACAATCGATCCACATAAGTATAAAGGAGGCGTCTTCATGCCCAGGGTGAACAACAAGAAGCAGTACAGGATACTCTCCATCGATCCATATCTCCAGCCCTTCTACAAGGACATCGAGCTTCGCATGCAGAAGAATGCCGATACGCGCACACGGCTCCTGGGCGACAAGGCCGATCTTTCGTCCTTTGCCAACGGCTACCTCTACTACGGCTTCCACAGGACGGAGACGGGCTGGGTGTTCCGCGAATGGGCGCCCGGCGCGGATCAGGTCTGGCTCACGGGCGAGTTCAACGGCTGGGACCGCACGAGCCATCCGCTGAAGCGTCTCGACGGCGGCGTCTGGGAGATCGAGTTCGATGGAGAGGACGCGCTCAAACACGGTCAGCAGGTCAAGATCACGATACGGCGCGGCGACCAGGTATTCGACCGCGTGCCGTCCTATATATACCACTGCAAGCAGGACGAGGCCACCAAGCAGTTCAACGGCGTCATATGGGCCCCGCCGCATCCCTTCCAGTGGACGGACGGGGGCTATGGCAAGCGCAAGATCGCGCCGCTGTTCATATACGAGGCGCACATCGGCATGGCGCAGGAGCGCGAGGGCATAGGCACGTACCGCGAATTCGCGGATTTCAACCTGCCGCGCATCGCGTCGCTGGGCTATAACACGGTGCAGCTTATGGCCATCATGGAGCATCCGTACTATGCCTCCTTCGGCTATCAGGTCACGAACTTCTTCGCGGCTTCCAACTGGTACGGCACGCCGGAGGATCTCAAGTACCTGATCGACAAGGCGCACGGGCTCGGCATGTACGTGCTGCTGGACGTGGTGCATTCCCACGCCTGCGCGAACGTCGGCGAGGGCCTCAACCTGTTCGACGGCACGGAGGACCAGTTCTTCCTTCCGGGCGACAGGGGCAACCACCCGGCATGGGGCAGCAAGGTGTTCGACTACGGCAAGCACGAGGTCATCCATTACCTGCTCAGCAACCTGAAGTTCTGGCTGGAGGAGTACCACTTCGACGGCTTCCGCTTCGACGGCGTGACGTCGATGATCTATCAGGACCACGGACTGGGCACGTCCTTCATGGACTATAGCCAGTACTTCAGCCTGAACACGAATGTCGACGCCATATGCTACCTGCAGCTGGCCAACGAGCTGATACACGCCGTCAACCCGTTCGCGGTGACCATATCCGAGGACATGAGCGGCATGCCGGGCATGTGCGTGCCCGTGCGCTCCGGCGGCATAGGCTTCGACTATCGCCTGAGCATGGGCATACCGGACTACTGGATCAAGCTTTTGAAGGACGTGCCCGACGACCAGTGGGATATGTTCAAGATGTGGTACGAGCTGACCACGCGCCGCCCGCAGGAGAAGAACGTGGGCTATTGCGAGAGCCACGACCAGGCGCTCGTGGGCGACAAGACGATCATATTCCGCATGGCCGATGCGGAGATGTATACCGGCATGGAGCGCTCCTATCACTCCTTCACGATCGACAGGGCCATCGCGCTGCACAAGATGATACGCTTCATCACGCTGACGCTGGGCGGTGAGGCCTACCTGAACTTCATGGGCAATGAATTCGGCCATCCGGAGTGGATCGACTTCCCGCGCCTGGGGAACGGCTGGAGCTACAAATACGCCCGCAGGCAGTGGTCGCTGGCCGACAACGGTCTGCTCAAGTACAGCTGGCTGCAGGAATTCGACAAGGCGATGCTCAAGTTCGCGCGCAAATACCGCGTGCTGAACAAGACGGACCTGACGAACCTCTGGATCGACCAGGAGCGCAAGATCATCGCCTACGCGAAGGGCGAGCTCCTGTACGTGTTCAACTTCAACCCGACCTATTCGCCCACGGACTTCTTCCTGCCCGCGCATCCTACTGGCGAGGGACAGTACCGCGCGATATTCTCCACGGACGACACCGACTTCGGCGGACAGGAGCGCGTGAGCGAAAAATACATCTACTATACCAAGAACGTGCCGGGCAAGGGAATGGGCTTTGAGATCTACATACCCTGCCGCACGGCGATCGTGTTCAAGCGCATAGGCGACTGATCCGACCGTATTCCATAGACTCCATACCATGGTCAGGGCTTTCTCGCGGACACGGGCTGCGGGGAGCCCTGAATTTGGCTTCGGACATATTTGTCCCATCTTTGTACCACGAACTTCATTGACACGCATTGCCAAAGATCTTATAATAATATAGATAATGTATGTTTGCCTGCCGATGGGCAAGGAGAGATGCGCGAATGGCAAGAGAAAAGGAACCCGCGCGGCTGAAGCGCGAGAAGAGGAGCCGTTTCTGGACGGGCATGTTCGGGG
>SVGK01000341.1 GCA_015056395.1 Clostridiales bacterium | reverse complement strand
GCGTCAGTATGATCTTTTCGATCTCCTTGTTCTTCATGGCGACCACGGCCATGGCGATGGCCAGGTAGGTCTTGCCCGTGCCCGCGGGGCCCACCGCGAAGCAGCAGGTGTTGTTCTTTATCGCGTCCACATACTGCTTCTGACCCAGCGTCTTGCACTTGATCTGACGGCCGCGGTATGTGATGGCGATCACGTCGCGCATGATCTCGCCGATCCTGTCGGCGTTGCCCTCGCCCGCCAGGCCTATGGCGTAGCGTATGCGCGTGCGGTCGATCTGGTCGCCGCGCGCGATGATCTCGGAAAGCTTTTTGAGCGTGAGCTCCGCCAGGGCGACCTTTTCCTCGGGGCCCGTGATGACGACCTCGCCGCTGAGCGAATGTATATCCACGCCCAGTTCATCCCTGAATATGGGCAGGTTCTCTTCGTTTATGCCGAACAGGCCTATGAAATGTTCGGGCGAATCTATGACGATATGCTTTTCCACGGTATGGGCAGCTGTCTCCAATTGGCATGGACCTCCGATCGAATGGTATTCTTATTTATTGTATTATACACGTGATGGGGCGCGTTTGCAAGACCCCTTTGAAATTTGCCCCGCATTGCCGTTTTGCCATCATTCGTTAACGCACGTTTTACGTGCCGCCGCGGCTGAGGGGATTGACATTTCCGCCGGGCGTATTTATAATTATACGCGAATTTCCGCATGAAATGTATCGAAAGGAAATGTGCCGCCCCATGAAGCACGCAGCGACATCTTTAGGCCACGTCTCCTGCACGGCCATATCCCCCATCGCATCCCTCTCGTTCGCGTTTACGGGCGCGGCGCGCGTTTGCCGCGCGCCGCGCTTTCAGTGCGCGCATATCCCGATGCGGAGTTGAGAGAAATGCTGCCCGTGTGTTTTGACAAGGCTCAATCAAGCGGCACTTCCCCATGTTTTCGGGAAGCGCCGCTTTTTTGATAATACATCTTTAGGAGGGACCCCAACATGAAGAAGCTGCTTTGCGCACTGATGACGGTATGCCTTTGCCTGACCATGGCATCGGCCGCCTTTGCCGAAGGGACATACACCGTGGGCGTCTGCCAGCTGGTGCAGCACGTCGCGCTGGACGCCGCGACGCAGGGCTTCCAGGACGCGCTGACTGAGAAGCTGGGCGACGCGGTCACGTTTGACGTGCAGAACGCCTCCGGCGATTCCAACACCTGCAACACGATCATGAACGGCTTCGTCTCCGCGGGCGTTGACCTGATCATGGCAAACGCCACGCCCGCCCTGCAGGCCGGCGTCGCCGCCACGGGCGACATCCCGATACTGGGCACGTCCGTCACGGACTACGCCACGGCGCTGGACATCGACGACTGGGCCGGCGCCACCGGCATGAACGTGTCCGGCACCTCGGATCTGGCCCCGCTGACCGAGCAGGCCGCCATGATCAAGGAGCTGTTCCCGGACGCAAAGACCGTGGGCCTGCTCTACTGCTCTGCCGAGCCCAACAGCAAGTATCAGGCCGACGTGATACGCGGCTGCCTTGAGGAGCTGGGCTATGCCTGCGAGGACTTCACCTTCGCCGATTCGAACGACGTCGCCTCCGTCGCGCAGAACGCCTGCGACGGCGCGGACGTGCTGTACATCCCCACCGACAACACCGCGGCCTCCTGCACCGAGGCCATACGCAACGTGGTCGAGCCTGCCGGCAAGGCCGTGATCGCGGGCGAAGAGGGCATCTGCGCCGGCTGCGGCGTGGCGACGCTGTCCATAAGCTACTACGATCTGGGCTATGCCACGGGCGAGATGGCGTATGAGGTGCTGGCGAACGGCGCGGACGTCTCGGCGATGGAGATACGGTTCGCTCCCAACGTCACCAAGGAATACAACGCCGAACTCTGCGATATACTGGGCATCACCGTGCCCGAGGATTACGTGGCCATAGGCTGATCATCCCGCCGCAGGGCTGCCCGGACATCATCCGGGCGGCCCCGGCGCATCGGAGGAAATCGCTTTGAATCTGACTGCACTTTTGAACGCCATGCCGGGCGCGGTCGCGCAGGGCCTCATCTGGGGCATCATGGCCATCGGCGTATTCATCACCTACAAGGTACTGGACCTTGCCGACCTGACCGTGGACGGGACCATGGCGACGGGCGGCGCCGTATGCGTGATGCTCATGCTGAACGGCTGCAGCGTGTGGCTTGCGCTGCCGGCGGCCGTGCTCGCGGGCATGGCGGCGGGCCTTGTGACAGGCCTGTTCCACACCGCAATGGGCATACCCGCCATACTCTCCGGCATACTCACGCAGCTTTCGCTGTATTCGATCAACTTGGTCGTCATGGGAAAGGCCAACCAGGGCATCAACGTGACCAAGTACGCCCTGATCGTATCCCAGCGCGGCGTGCGCGCACTGTCGCCCTCCAACCCGATATTCGTGACGGCCTTCGCCACGGTGCTGCTGATCGCGGCGCTGTACTGGTTCTTCGGCACGGAGCTCGGCTGCGCGCTGCGCGCCACCGGCGCGAACGAGGCGATGTCCCGCGCGCAGGGCATAAACACCGCCGTGGCAAAGATACTGGGCCTCATGATCTCCAACGGCATCGTCGCGCTGTCCTCCGCGATGCTCTCGCACTACCAGGGCTTCGT
>SVGK01000059.1 GCA_015056395.1 Clostridiales bacterium | reverse complement strand
CCACCGTCTTCGTCACGTTCAACCGTACCGTATCTGACCACCAGCTCGGCCTTCACCTCGTCGTCCGAGGACCGGAGCACCGCGGCGATCTTGTTCACCAGCACGTGGAAGTAAGCGTTCGCGTCCAGTGATCTGGGCTTCCGGTACACCTTCGGTTCGATGACGATTTTCTTGTCCTTCAGCCTGTCGTACTCTGCCCGGAAGTCGTCCTCCGTCTCGAAGGTGATGCGTTGCCGTCCGTTTTGAAGAACGATAAAGTCTGTGATATCGCTTCGCAGCTTCACAGTACCCACTTCGCTTTGTACAGGTCCATGAGACCCATGCCGCGGATAGATTCCACGAAGGCGTGGATGATCTCGCCAATGTGCCGGCACTGTTCCCGATAATATGTCTCGATGTACACCGTCTCGCCGTCCGACACGAGATATTGGAATTCCCGCGCCTCGGGCACGATGTAGAAATAGGCCGGATGCTGGGAGCAGTTCAGGTACTTGCCGTACAGGTGGGGCGGTTCGCCGCCCGAGATCGACTTGTTGATGAACTTCACGTCGTAGATCACGCCGGCCTTGAGAGCGTCCAGTATGCCCAGCACCTCGAACGTCATGCCGTCCACCTCGATGTCCCGCTTGGCCAATACCTGGATCTGTGCCCCGCGTATGATGTCGGCCAGCGCCTGCGCGCCGTTCAGCCACTTGGCGTCTGACCTCACCGTCCCGCCGTTGGCCAGCCTGTACACCCGGTCTTCGAAGGCCTGCCCGTTCAGCATTGCTTCGGTGGGCTCCAGCGGCTGGCGGTTGAGCGTGCGGAGAAAGTCCGCGTATGCGTCCTCCTCAAAGCCCTCGTGACAGTCGAATGTGTACTGCCATGCCTCAAGCAACGTCTTGGTCATGTGATACCTCAGCATCACTGACCACCGTCCTTGGGCACATACCCACCCGCGTCCTTGCTCCACTTGAGACCCAGCGCGTCGGTCTTCGCCTTCAGCATCGCGGAGGCTTCCTTCTTGCTGGTCAGCGCGTGCGGCAGATCAGGGATGATCTTCGCCGCTTCTGTTGCGCTGTCAGCATCGACGATGCAGTCGACGACGTTCCTGATCTGCTCCATCGTTTCGTCGTACTGCTTCTTCTGCGGGGCAAAGGCCTCGTTCTCGGCAATGATGCTCTGCCTGGCTTTGTCGAACAGCTTCGTCATGAAGTCGTTCGGGGTGCTGTCGTTCAGTACGGGGATGGGCATTTCGCCGGTGATGCCGTGGGTGCCCTTGGCGAAGTATTCCTGGGTGGGAGAGAAGCAGATCATGCGCTTGTTTCCGATCATCTGCACGTATCCGCCGAAGTCGCAGGGATTCCAGACGGTGTTGCGGCAGCTGCCCTCGCACATGAGGCGCTGGATGGGGTTGCCGTCCTTGTCGGCCTGCTCCACGCTGTGGAAGACGTAGATGACGTTCTTCTTCAGCACGGTCTTGATCTTGTCGGTGAAGGACGCGAACTCGGACTTGACGTAGCCGAAGCCCTTCAGGCTGTTGAATTGGCCGGCCTTGGTCTTGGCGTCGGTCTTGGTGCGGAAGGCCCAGTCCTTCAGGAAGGTCACGAACGACCCGCCAGTGTCGATGATGATTGTGTCGAATTCCTTCATCTCCGGGGAGTCGATGTCGGTCAGCACTTCCTCGTAGGTGTTGCAAACGATGGTCGGGACGCGGTGGGAAGCCCGGACGCGGGACACGCCATCGTCGAAGTCGATCAGTACCGGCTTCGGCGCGGAGAGCGCCAGCGTCGTCTTGCCCACGCCGGGCGAACCGTAGATGATCGCACTGAAGGTCTGCTTGGAGAAGTCCATCTCCTCCGGTCGAATGATTGCCATGTCGTGTCTCCTTTCGTCAGTCGCAGAACGTCGTGTTGCAGTGAGGGCAGGAAGTGATCAGGCGCTTGCCTGCGGCATCCACGCTGATGCCTCGGGTATCTTCTTCGCGGCCCCGGTAGGTGTACGGCTCGTAGATGTTCCTGCCGCAGGCACTGCACCAGCCGTTGGCCGGGGCGAACTGAGGGATCTCGTTCTCCTCACAGTACCGCTTCTGCGCGGCCGCTGCTTCTGTCACATCGTACTTCTGTGCCATTGTCTCCACCTCCGAAATAGTTCTTCATCGTCGCGGGCTGGTCGAGCCATGCCTCGTAGTCGCCCTTGGCCTCATCGGCCACCGCGTCATTGAACACCAGACCCGTGCGGACAAAAAAGTCCCATCCGCCCATCGCGGCCAGTTCGTCCAGTATCGCTTCGCGGTTCGTCTTCGTCTCGAAGCCGAAGAACCAGCGGAGCCAGTTTTTGAATTTATCCATCGTGCGCCTCCATCAAATCCCTGAGTATCAGTCCTTCAAGATAATCCTGCATCGTCTGGCCACGCTCTTGGATCCGTTTCCGGACCCGTTCATATAACACATCCGTCAGACGGCACTGGCAGCGGTTTGGACGCTTGCGCCTGTCCGCTCTTGGTTTCAACCTGTCCTCGGCGAAGTGGAGCAGCAGCGCCTTCAGTGCGTCCGGCCTGAGCATCACACCATTTTCCTCGCCGTGCGAGCACCGACTCAGCAGAAACCGGTCGAACTTCGGGTAGATCGTTCTTACCAGCTCCACCAGATCCATCGCGGGGATGTGCCGCCGCTCGCCGAGATCGCGAAGCTGCCTGACATCCTTCGGCAGCCGATTTGTCACA
Source organism: Clostridiales bacterium (assembly GCA_015056395.1). Taxonomy (GTDB): domain Bacteria; phylum Bacillota; class Clostridia; order Christensenellales; family Aristaeellaceae; genus Faecivicinus. Next base: position 9,183 of record SVGK01000059.1, on the reverse strand, counting down.
TCCGAATGATTGACAACCGCGCCTTGGTGGGTTACAATGGGCGTGGGTAGTGAGGATGCCATTTCCCCGCCCACCTGCGGTTCCTGCTGCGTCACCAGCGGAACCGCTTTCTCTTTGTTCATGTGCCTCCCTCCTGTGATGCGTTTTGTTTCCCAGTCAGCCATTCCTGGAAGCGCTGCTCGTTCTCTGCGTTCTTGTAAAACTCGATCACTGCGTCCAGCCCCACCCGGCCAATGTCTTCACGGACACAGTCGGGAATCAACTCGGGATAGATGACACACTCGGAAAGAGACAGGGTCGCCGTGTTCGTCGTTCTCACCTCCTTCGTCGGGATCGGTGTCACGCGCTCTGTGTACGCCGAAACAGGTACCTGATGTTGTACTCGGGGAACAGCACCTCCTGGATCAGCTCCGCCTGTCCGTACGTGAATTCGCTCTCGCCGTTCAGCTTGTTCGTGACCGTGTCCCTGTGCAGGCCGAGGAGCTTTGCCAGGGTCTCTATACTGATCCCCTTCGCGCCCATGAGTGCTTTCATGTTCTCGTACATCTCAATCACCTCCCCTCCAAAAGTCCGCACTTGCGGACGTTATGTGGGTATATTAACACGCAAATGCGGACATGTCAAGACTTTTTTCCGAATTTGCGGACATAATTCTTGACAGTGCCGAAAATCTTCTATATAATGGCGCTGTGAAAATTTGGGAGGCGAGACTGTGATCGGTGAGAAGATCAATGAAATGCTGAAGCTGCGCGGCATGCGTCAGGCCGAACTTGCCCGGCTGACCGGCGCTTCGAAGACGACAATCAACTCCATCATCATGCGAAACAACAAGAACGTTGATTTCAGCCTGATGGAGAAGATCGCCGACGCGCTGGATGTCCCGATCGAATACTTCTTCGACCGCGACGGCGACAAAAAAGCAGGTGAGCTTATCGCTGGCGACAAGCTCACGGAGAAGGAACAGAAGTTCGTGTCTGCGTTTACGGCTCTGTCTCCGCAGAACCGTCACACGCTTCTTGTGATTGCCGAAGCGCTTCTGCGAGATCAATCAGAGCATCCTGATCCTCAGGGGTGAGTGTCCGGAAGATGGAGAGGGCGTATGCGACTTCGTTGCTGATTGGATTGTTCACTGTGCATTCCTCCTTTGGATTACTTTCGGGGAGTGTATCAGAACAATCCGACAAAGCAATGACATTGAAAGAGAATTTCGAAATGAGCAATTCGGAGGTGCCAGCATGAAATCCTCGTTCGTATTTTTCAGGCGCAGCACGGCTGTGCGCCGGACCATAATCGCCCTTTTCTCTCTCGTGCTCCTGATCGGCCTCGGTCGGGATTCGTACGCATATACGGATTACGACACGCTGAAGTCGCAACATGAAGGGCTGGAGCGATCTTATATAAGGTGCGCAAAAGACGTCGAGAATATCCAGAAATACCTGGACGCGGCCAGATCCGGGGATAAAGAGAAATGGGAAAAAGCGAGGAAAAACCTGCCTACCGTTCTTATGACAGAGATCCGGGGCAGCCTGGATGAAGTCGGCCTCGTTGAGGAAAGGCTACACACCTACAAATTGCTCATGTACTATTCCTACGCGGAATTGCTGAACAATGAGACGAAGCAGGAAGTATATTTTGACTATGTCATAAGCAAGGAAAGAAGCAGTTTGGATATCGCCGGTGACAACGGATATCCGATATGCCCGTCCGGCGCGGACAATATTTGGTTCCTTGTCGCGCGCACAGATCTGGAAAAGGATATCGAGGATATAGACAAAGACCCTTGGTCGTACAGCGGCCTTGTATATCTTCTGACCGGAAAGATCACGGACGTAGATGCGTCTGTCTATATGCTTGACTGCAACGGAAGGACGGTATCAGTCTCGATACCTGACGAGGACGGCATTGACCACACGATGCCGCCTGTGGGTGAATACGTGAACGTGTTCGCAACGTTTATGCTCGGACGGTCGGACAGTTTATTGCAGTTCAGCGCGTATGGTCTTGAAGAAAACACAGATTCGTCAAGGCTCATGCGTTTTGTTCACAGCATGGAATTGGCGGATGAAGAGCAGGGGTGATTGAATGGCGAAGAAAGAGAATGCGCAGCAGACCGTTACCGCCGCGATCTATGCCAGATACTCCTCATCCGGCCAGAACGACGCCTCCATCGAACAGCAGGTCGCGGAATGCACGCAATACGCGCTGGCCAACAGCCTGACCGTCACGGCCACGTACGAGGACCGCGCCATGACCGGCCGCAACGACCGCCGTCCCGGCTTCCAGCGCATGATCCGCGCCGCCGAGCGCCATGAATTCCAGGTGCTCATCACCTACAAGTCGAATCGTCTGGCGCGAAACATGCTGGACGCCCTGCGCTATGAGAGCCGTCTGGACAAAGCCGGAGTGAAGGTAGTGTACTGTAAGGAAAACTTCGGCGACAACGCCGCTGGCCGCTTGGCCTTGCGTATGATGATGTCGCTCAATGAGTTTTACAGCGACAATCTTTCCGAAGACGTAAAGCGCGGCATGCTGGACGGTGCGCAGAAGTGCAAGGTCGTCGGCGCGATCCCGTTTGGTTACAAAAAAGCCGCTGACGGCCGCTTTGAGATCGACGAGGCCACCGCGCCGATTGTCCGGGAAATCTATCAGCGTATCGTCAACGGCGAGGCCTACATGGATATTGCCCGCAGCCTGAACGCCCGCGGTCTGAAGACGGCGCAGGGAAAACCGTGGAGCAAAGGGTCGTTCCTGGGCATCATCCGAAACGAGCGATACACGGGAACGTATCTGTTCAAGGACGTGCGCATAGAGGGCGGGATCCCCCAGATCATAACGCGGGAGGTGTATGACGCGGTGCAGGAGATCAGGAAAGAGCGAAATGCGTTCGCCGGCAGGCATCGCAGCAATAACGATTTTCTATTGACCGGAAAGCTTTTCTGCGGGAAGTGCCTCAGCCCCATGGTCGGTATTTCAGGCAAAGGCCGGCATGGAGATGTGCACTATTACTACAGCTGCAACGGCAAACGCCTGGGCAAGATCTGCGACAAGAAGAACGTGCGCAAGGAATGGATTGAAGAAGAGGTCACCAGAGCCATCCTCTCCGTCGTCCTCACGGACGATATGCTGGAATGGATCGCCGATACCATCATGGAGATGGCAAAAAAGCAGCGGGAAGCGTCGAAGATCGGATATTACGAATCCAGACTGAGCGAGACGAAGAAGCAGATTGACAATATCGTCCGCGCCGTTGAAATGGGCGTGATCGCCGATGAATTCAAGGATCGCATGGCGCAGCTTCAGGCCGACAAGCAGACGCTGCAAGGCAAGATCGCCATCGAGAAGATGAACCTGCTTCAAGTGGACAGGCCGCGCGTCGTGTATTTCCTCGAAACCATCCGCGATGGCAATCCAGCGGATCCCGCCTTCCAGAAGCGCATCATCCGCGATTTCATCCGCGCTGTCTATCTGTACGACGGGTATTTCAAGCTGGCCATCGACTTCACCGGCAAGAACGTCAGTTACGAAGTCCCGTTCAGCGCTGAATCCACCAGCAGCGATGAAGCGCCCATCAACAGCGCAGAAACGCCTGTCGATGGCGCCACTGAAGAAAAGAGCAAGGGTTTGTATAAGCGCACATTTGCCCCGCCAAAAAGCAGCCCTGATCTCGATGCGAGATCGGGGCTGTTCCTTTGGTGAAAGCCTGATTTCACAGTGTTTCCGGAATAGTATCGTATGCGCGAAGGCGGTCCGTCATCATATCACGCGACGCAGATCCTGTCCCGCCCGTCCTCCTTCGCGTCCGCCTGCGCCCCGCAGGCCGCGACGTAGAGTCCGGCGATGTCGGCCCTGTCGGCCTCGGGTATGAACGCGACGCCGAACGATACAGTGCCCTGTATGGGGCGGCCCTCGTCCATGTACACGATGGAGCGCACGTCCTCCTGGAAGGCCTCCAGCTCCTTCAGTATCACCTCGCGCGACGGCCTGCCGCGCATCAGCACGAGGAACTCGTCGCTGCGCGCGCTGACGTTGCACAGTATGTTCTCTTCGCCCTCGGGGAAGTGCTTCTTGAGCGCCTGCGCGATCTTTATCACCAGGCCGCCCGGCGCGTTGGGGCCGTACTTCTGGAACAGCACGGAAAACCTGTCCCCGTCTATGGAGACCAGCGCGGACACGCCCTTCGACGGCTCCTTGAGCGCCGCCTCCGCCTCCTCGATGAAATACTTCTTCATCAAAAGTCCCGTGTTGAACGTCCGCCGCGCTGCCTCGGTGGCGCCGGCCTCGCGATCCTGCGCCATCTGGCGCTCGGCCTCCAGCTTGCGGTTGTTCTTCTCGGTGGACAGCAGCATGAGCGAGGCGATGCTGTTGAGCACGATCAGCGCGATCAGCGCCGCGCCCAGCGCGATGTCATGCATAAGCGGGGTCACCTCCGTCTGTCGCGTCGTCCACGGTAATGTTCGTGCGCCTTTGTCCGCGTTCGGTCGATATGTAGTAGACGCATCCGTCCGAGGACGCGGACTCGTCCTTCGCGATCAGGTGGAACAGCGTGGATTGCAGATCGTCCACATCCTGTCCCGCGTCCGGCAGCATCACCGCGGCAAACTGCAGCACCATGTGCTCGATCACGGCGTCCGTGCCGCTTACGGCGTAGGGCGCGTCGTGCCAGAGCGCCTTGAGTGCCTTGTAGCGCTCGAAGATCTCCTCCTCCGTACGGCGTTCCCTGCAGAGTACGTAGAAGTTGGACGCACCCAGGTAATACGTCTCGTATTCCGTCGCGGGGAAGGCGGCCTGTATGGCCTGTGCGAAGTCCAGTATGCACCTGTCCCCGCAGTCATAGCCGTAGTGGTCGTTGACGTACTTCAGGCTGTTGTCATGGCCCTCGCAGCTCAGCGCGGCCAGCATGACCGGCGCGGCGCGCAGCGCGGCGGGGCTGAACACGCCCGCATAGATGTTCAAAAAGGCCCGCACGTTGGCAAGCCCGGTCAATGCGTCCGTGTAGAGCAGCCTGGACGCCCTGTCCGCGGCGCGGCGCGCGGCGTCCGCCTGCTCGGCCAGCCGGGCGCCGCGCTTCCTCTGCCAGTACAGCAGCGCGCCCAGTGCGGCCAGCAGCGCCGCGCCCACGACCACGAGGCGCAGCCCGATCGTCGAATATGTCATGAGGGAAGTTCCTCCGCATCGTTCCATAGATTTTGCGGACATATTCTACTACACAAACATGGCGATTACAAGTCGAACTCATTGAAGAAAATTCGAAATGCGCCCGTGCGCGCTTCACCTTCGCTTCACAAAGAAGCGCACGGTGGGCCCGGTGGGGCTGTGCTCGAGCACCGCGTCGAAGTCGGCCTCGTTCATCCAGCTGAGCGACGCGCTGTCCGTGCGCACGGCCGGCTTCCAGCGCCCGTCCCGCATGCGGTTGACCACGTGGATCGTGCAGCAGTTCCCAGCGTCGTCCAGCCCTTCGAGCGTGTAGTCCGCCACGCACGTGCGCTCCCCGCCGTCCGGCACGGTCTGCGTGTCGCATCCGCCGGGCAGCACGGCGCCCTGGAACAGCGGCGAATCGCACCAGCCGTTGAAGTACAGGCGGTGCACGGTCTGCCCCGGCAGGCGCTCCTCCTCCGCGCGCGTGATCACGACGCGCACGCTGAAGACCTCGTCGCGCCCTTCGAGGAATTCCACGACGGAATCGAACAGGCTGTCCGTCTGCGCCTCGTCGCTGCCGTGCCCCATGCAGCGTATCAGCTGCAAACGGCTCTGGCCGGGCGCGTAGTTGTTCTGCGCCTTCACCGAATAGGCATAGTCCACCACGGCGTCCTCGAGCCCGTGCAGTATCAGCACGGGGCCCTTGTAGCGCCTGAGCAGCAGATAGGGGTCCATGGCGCAGGCCTCCTCGTGGAAGGCGCGCCCGAGCTTCATCTTAGGACAGGCGATCTCCTCCGGCGGGTCGTTCGGGTCGTAGCGCCCGCCGCCCAGTATGCCCAGCCGCGCGTGGTCCGGTATGCACAGCGCCGGGTACACCATGACCAGCTTTTCCACGGGCCAGGGGCATAGCGCGGCGGTCAGGCCGGACACCGCGCCGCCCTGGCTGAAACCCAGCAGCACGATGCGCTCCGGGTCGATGTAGGGAAGGCTGCGCACGCGCTCTATGACGCTCGTCAGGTCGGCGACCTCGCTTAAAAGCGACATGTCCGTGCTGCTGCCCTCGGACAGGTATTCCGCGGGCGTGTCGTCCGCGCTGCCGCCCGAAAAGCTGAACGTATAGGCGATGTAGCCAAGCGCCGTGAACCTCTCGGCAAAGGGGAGCTCGTGGGAGTAGTTGCCCGTATAGCCGTGGGATACGATGATCGCGGGATAGCGGCGTCCTGCGTCGAAGTCCTCCATGCGGATCTCCGCGCCCACCAGCTTCAGGCCGTCGCGCTCGGCCGTCATGTGTATGATGTTCGCCATGTCTCTGCCTCCTTTGCGGCCTGTGTCGGGATGCAAGCCGTTGTTTTGTCTACAGCATACCACATACGTGCCGCCTTTTCAATCGTCAAAGTGATAGTCGGCAAACAGGATGCCGTTCCACAGTATCGTCACGCACGAACCTCGACCGGAGCGGCGTCTTGTCGACGCCGCCTCCGCGACGTGAGCTCGAATTACCCGCTGTTATCCAACCTTGATCCCCGAGCTGACGTGACCCGTTGGATCACGTACAGCATAGCCACCGCGCCGCAGGCGCGGCGCGAAGCGTCCTTGACTGTCTTCGCCCTCGACCCGGCTGCGCCGTGCCGAGGGTACGCGGCGGGTCAGCCAAGTGACCGCGCCGCTAGTCGAGCCTTCGGCTCTCCCTCGATCTCCTCCTGTCTGCTAAACTTATGTTCGCGGCGGCGGGAGAAGGTCCCGTTTCCAACCTCTCACCCGTCGCCGTGATACCCTATCAGCAGACAGGAGGAGGTTCGTCAAGGATGGCGGCCGGTCGAGTTGCTCTGCCTTTGGTCACGCACTGCGATCATCAAAAAAAGAACTGCCCGGACAGGCCTCTTCGAGCCGTCCGGGCATCCGATGTGCATTCCCTTGCGTCTTATTGTGGTACGTAGGCGATGCGGTGTGCGCGCGCCCAGCTCTCGGCATAGGAGCCGGACTCCACGATCAGCGTGACGTCGCCTTCGAACGCGTCGTCGGCGATCTGCGTGACGGTACCTGGCACATCTATGGTCACCCACGTGACGCCGGCGAACGCCTGCTCGTCGATCGTCGTGAGCGACGGCGGCAGTGCGATGTCGGCCACGTACGTCGCCTCGCCGAGGAAGTGCAGCTCCCTGTCGGTCAAAGTCAGCCCCGAATTGCTGACGGACGAAAACTCGAGCGGCGTGCCGTGATAGAAGATGTCGCGCAGGCTGCCGTCGTTCTGGAACGATGAGGCGGCGATGCTGGTGAGCGTGTGCGGCAGCTCTATGGAGACCATGTTGCCGCAGTTGTCGAAGCAGTGCGCGCCTATGCTCGTCACGCCGTGATCGATGATGACGCTCCTGATATCGCTGCGGTAGTCGTACCACGGCGAGGCGTAGAAGCTCGACAGCACCGTGCCGTAGTTGTTGGCATTCGCCACCTGTATGCAGCTACCCATGGACCCGTGGCCGAATATGTGCAGCGTGCCGTCGCTGTCAAGCTTCCACTGCACGTTGTCGGAATATATGTTGTTATAGTTCAGGCTCTGCCCGGGGTACAGGTAGAGGGTGATGATGCTGCTCGAGTTCACGCCGCAGTTGCCGGAGGTCACCGCGTCCGGCTTCACGTGGCCGCATACCGTGACGCCGTCGCGCAGCAGGTTGGTGCAGCGGCCGGCCACGTAGCGATGCTGGCCCGTCGCGGGGATCGTGACGGTGTAGCTGTGGCCTTCGGTGGCCGCGCTGCAGACCGTGCAGGTGAACGTGCGCACGCCCGTCTCAGAACAGGTCGGCTGCGTGGTGACGGCGCTTTCATAATTATGTTCCGCGGGCACGACGGTGTCGCCCGCGCGCCTTGTCGCCTGATCGTCCAGGAACTTGTTCCCGCACAGGTCGCACTGCCAGTAGGCGATGGAGCCGTCAGCAGTGCAGGTGTGCGCCACCGCGGGGTGATACGTGGTGCTGGTGTGTGGGCAGTACGGGGAGGCGCTGTAGTGGATCTGCGCGGCGAGCAGTGTCTCGTTGCTTGCGATATCTATGCTGCTCCATTCCTCCTCGCTGCCTTCGTAGTACACGGTCTCCAGCGGGCAACCGTCGAACACGTTCTTGCCGATGGTCGAAAGTGCGGCGGGCAGCGTGGCGGTCGTCAGGTCCGAACACGCGCCGAAGGCGCAGTATTCGATCTCCTGCACGTTCTGCGGCACGGGCGCTTCGGTGAGCCCGGTGTGGCCGAACGCCCAGTCCCTGATCGTGAGAAGGCTGTCGGGCAGCTTGACTTCGGTGAGCGACTCGGTATAGGAGAACGCGGAGGCGCGTATGACCTGCACGCCGTCGGGGACACGGTAGAAGCTGTCCGTGCGGCCGGGGCAGTAGCAGATCAGCTCGGTGCCGTCCTTCGTGAACAGCACGCCGTCGACGCTCTTCAGGTAGGGGTTTTTGCTGTTCACGGTGATATCCTGCAACTCCGTACACTCGTAGAACGCGCGTTCGCCTATGGTCTGGACCTTCGCGGGGATCGTGATCGAAGTAAGCGGCGTATCGTTGAAGGCGAATTCGTCGATGCGCGTCAGGTTCGCGGGCAGCGTGATCTCGGAGATGTTCGTGCGCAGGAACGCGTAAGGCCCTATGCTCGTGACGCCCGAGGGTATGTTGATCGTCCTCAGAGAATTGCAGTCCGAGAACGAGGAATCGTCGATCATGGTAAGCCCGTTGGGCAGCGTGATCTCTTCTATGGCCGTCGTTTTGTCGAAGGCCCAGCCGCCGATCGAGGTCACGGTGGACGCGATCGATATGCTCTCAAGGCCGTCCAGGTCGCGGAACGCGCCTGCGCCGATCGTGGTGATGCCCTCGCCCATGACGATATGCTCGATCTGGCGGCGGCTCTCATCCCTGCTCAGGTCCGTGTCCCACGCCCAGTAAGGCGGCGACCACAGCGACCAGTTGCCGTCGTCCTCCAATTTGGCGTAATCCTCCATCGGGCCGGTGCCGCCGATCGTCAGGATCTTCGTGTCCCAGTCGAAGGCATACCAGGCGTGCTCCC
>SVGK01000340.1 GCA_015056395.1 Clostridiales bacterium | reverse complement strand
GTATACCGGACGAGGCTTTCCTGCGCGCACGCGTGCCCATGACGAAGTCGGCGGTGCGCGTGCAGATACTTTCACAAATGAAGCTCACGCCCGACGCCGTCGTGTGGGATGTGGGCGCGGGTACGGGCAGCGTCTCGATCGAATGCGCGCGCCAGTGCCCTTACGGACGCGTATACGCCATAGAGGAGAAGCCCGAGGCGGCACAACTGGTACGGGACAACGCCGGGAGGTTCTTTGTCAACAACCTGGTCGTGGTCGAAGGGCGCGCGCCCGAGGCCTTCGAAGGGCTTACACCGCCGACGCACGTGTTCATAGGCGGCAGTGGCGGCGCGCTGAACGGCATAAGAGACGCGCTCAAGGCCATGCGGCGCCCCATGAGGATCGCCGCGACGGCCGTCACACTGGAGAGCATCGCCGCGCTGACGGCGTTCTTCTCAGGCGATGCCGTCAAAAACGCACAGATCATGCAGATCGCCGTATCCGATGCGGAAGCGCTGGGGCGCTATCATCTGCTGCGCGCACAGAACCCCGTGATGCTGTTCTGCGGAGACTTGGAGGCTTGACGATGGTCAATGGAAATGCCCTGCACGTCTACTACGGCGAGGGCAAGGGAAAGACGACCGCGGCGATGGGGCTCGCGCTGCGCGCACTGGGACAGGGGAAGCACGTGCTCATCGCGCAGTTCATGAAGAGGAACGACTCGGGCGAGCTGACCGCGCTGGCCGGGCTGCAGGGCGCGCACATCTGTCCCACGGAGCCCATCGACAAGTTCACCGGCCGCATGACGCCCGAGGAGCTTCTGCAGGAGAAAAAGCGGCAGGCGCGGAACCTCGACGCGGTCGAAAGGCAGGTCGAGGCAGTCGCGCCGGATATGATCGTGCTCGACGAGGTGCTGGTCGCCATACACACAGGCCTGCTCGACGGGGAACGCGTACTGCGCCTTGCGGAGAAATGGCTCAAGCGCGCGGAGCTGGTCTGCACGGGACGCTGGAAGGACGAAGCGCTTGCGCAGCGCGCCGACTATGTGACGCGCATGGTCAGCGAAAGGCATCCCTATGAGAAGGGCATCGCCGCCAGGCGCGGCATCGAATGGTGAAGAACGGATAGGGAGGTGTGCGGCTTAAATGATCCGCGATCCACAGGACATCGAGGCGCGCAGCATGAAGATCATACGTTCGGAGCTCAAAGTACCCCTACCGGACGAGGTCATGCCCATCGTCATGCGCGTGATCCACGCCACGGCGGATTTCTCCTTTGCCGAAAGCATGTACTTTTCGCCGAACGCCGTGCGCATCATGCGCGACATGCTCTCGCGCGGCTCGACCATCATCACGGATACGAACATGGCGCTTGCGGGCATCAACAAGACGGCCGCCGCGCGATTGGGCGCGGAGCTGCTTTGCGAGATGGCCGATGAGGATGTCGCGCGCACGGCGCGCGACAAGGGCGTCACCCGCGCGTCCGTCTGTGCGGCGCGCGCACTCGAACGCAGGGGCAACAGGCTTCTGGTGTGCGGCAACGCGCCGACGTTCCTGCTTGAGATCGTCGAAGCCCTGAAGAGGAAGGCGCATGACGACATTGCAGTCATAGGCGTGCCCGTGGGCTTCGTGAACGTCGTCGAATCGAAGGAGGCGCTTCGCGCAAGCGGCCTCACGTGCATCGCTTCGATGGGACGCAGGGGAGGGAGCAACGTGGCGGCGGCCATCGTGAACGCATTGATGTACGGTATCGGAGGCGTGCGGGAATGAGGATCATGATCGCCGGCACGGGAAGCGGCTGCGGCAAGACGACGGTGAGCCTTGCCGTGATGCGCTCGCTCATGCGCGCCGGCCATACGGTACAGGCATTCAAGTCGGGTCCGGATTATATCGATCCGGGCTATCACGCGCGCGCGACGGGGCGGCCTTCATACAACCTTGACATGTTCATGCTGTCGGAGGCATCGATCAGGCAGATCATCGCCATGGGCATGGAGGGCGCGGACACGGGCATCATCGAAGGGGCCATGGGATACTATGACGGGCTGGGCGCGGAGGGCGCGTGTTCCGCACATGCGCTGGCGGTTGCGACACAGACGCCTGTCGTACTCGTGATCGACGCCTCCGGCAGCGCGTCGAGCGCGGCTGCCGTCGCGTTGGGCTTTCAGACCTTCCGCGAGAAGAGCGGCATAAAGGGCTATTTCCTGAACAACGTGTCCTCCGCAAGGCACTATGCTCTCGTGAAGCAGGCGATCGAGGCGCGGACGGGGCTTCCCTGTGTGGGGTGGCTTCCAAAGAATGCGTGCGCTCCTTGGAAGAGCCGCCATCTGGGGCTCATACAGGCTGCGGAGCAGCAGGACCTCGAAAAGGCGCTTGAGGCGCTGGCCGAGGCGGTGGTGCTCGAAGAGCCCTTCTTCGAGATACTCAGCGGGACGAAACCCGTAGTGGCGGGACCTCTCCGCGTCGCGTCGTTTGCAGGACGACAGCGCATGGGTATTGCGCGCGACAATGCGTTCGCCTTTTACTATGCGGCCGACTTCGCCATGCTCGAAGGCATGGGCTTCTCGCTCGAGTACTTCTCTCCGCTCAGGGACGAGGCGGTGCCGTCCGGGGTCGACGCGCTCTGGCTGGGCGGCGGCTATCCGGAGCTGTACGCGGAGAGGC
>SVGK01000339.1 GCA_015056395.1 Clostridiales bacterium | reverse complement strand
CCGAACGGCCCGTCGATTTGGACACGCAGAAGGCGTGGAAGCGCGCGCTCACCGTGCGCGACGTGCTCACGCATCAGGCGGGCTTCCCCGCGAGCCCGCACTACAACCATCCCGACTTCGACATGGCGCGGCAGACGTTGGGCGCGAAGGGATCGAACCTTTGCTGCGCCATGACGCGGCGCGAGACGCTTTCCGCCATATACAGGACGCCGCTCATATACGCGCCTGGCACGAGGACGGTCTATTCGGACGTGGACTACATGCTTTTGACGTTCGCGGTCGAGGCGGTCACGGGACGGCGGCTGGACGCGTATATGAAGGAGACGTTCTTTGCGCCGATGGGATTGGAGCACATCACGTACCGCCCGCTCGACAACGGCTTTGTGCCGGAAGACTGCGCGGCGACAGAGCTGAACGGCAACACGCGCGACGGGCACGTGTTCTTTCCAGGCATACGCACGGCCACGATACAGGGCGAGGTCCAGGACGAGCGCGCGTACCACTGCATGGAGGGCGTGTCGGGCCACGCGGGGCTGTTCGGCAGCGCGACGGACGTGGCGAAGCTCGCGAGCGTGATGCTGACGGGCGGCTATGGGGCGCACAGGTTCTTCGCGCGCGACGTGATGGATCTGTTCACCGCGCCGAAGGCGGCGGGCGCAGGGCAGTGGGGCCTGGGCTGGTGGCGCGAGGGCGATGACCGGCGGCCCTGGTACTTCGGCACGCAGGCCGCGCCGAACGCCGTGGGCCACCAGGGCTGGACGGGCACGTTGGTGATGGTCGATCCGTCGCGGGACCTGGTCATCGCGTACCTGACCAACAAGGTCAACGCGCGCGTCACGGACGAGACGAACCTGAACCGCTTCGACGGCGGCTGCTACACCGCCTCGACGCTGGGCTTCGTGCCGCAGATACTGTCGATCGGCATGGACGGCGACGTGGACATATCGGAACAGCTGCGCTGCCTGGCAGCCGACATGGCGGCGGAGAGCGTGAAGCTGATCCCGGAGGGTGCGGACGCGGGGCATCCCTATGTCAGGAACGCGCGCAGCAAGGCCGAGGTGCTGAAGATGCGGACGGAGCGGACATGAGATTGAGCGATGGCGGGCGTTTGCGGGAGAGGCGGAATACGCCAAGGCGAATGCGCCGGAACAGCGGCTCGATAGGGCGTATGGCGAATGATCCGAGATATATGACGTAAACGAACGCATGACGCGAAAACGCCCCGCTCCCTTTGAGGGAACGGGGCGCGTTTCAATGGTTTCTTACTTCAGTGCGGTCTTTTTGATCTATGTTCTCGCCTTTATCGCTGAGCATCATCAATACAAATCCTTTAGAGGCAGAAAACGTGTTCAGGTTTATGTGGCGTCAAGATGCTGACAATCGGGAGGATGTCCTGTCCGCCGGGCTGGGTACGGAAAGGCCTTCTGCCTTCACGGCGTTATTCGACCGTCCCGCGAAATCATAGCACGCGCACCACCTTTTCAGGCCGTATCATACTGTCGGCAGGCAGCGGGGCATGGACGATATCCACGGGCAGCCCCAGCGCGTCCTCCAGAGCGTACTTCAAGGCGTTCAGCCTGATCAGCGAGACGCCGGTCTTTTCGAATTCTACCAGAAGATCCAGATCGCTTTGCGGCGTCGCACGACCTTCCGCATAGGAGCCAAATATATCCACCTTGCGCAGGGCATAAGCTGATTTAAGACTGTTCACGGCATCCCGTATTGCTTCCACGGTGGGCATACACGTACCTCCTTCCAACAACAGTTTGGCGCATGAGCATTGCATCATTAATGCTTCTGCGCGTGCGATCCCATGATCCCTTTCAAGTCATCGCTCAGAGGTTTGAAGTCTTGCGTGATCGTATCCCATATGATCTTTAATTGAACGCCTTCGTAATCATGAACGATACGGTTCCGTAAACCGTACACCTGATGCCACGGGATTTGCGGGTGTGCGGCAGTAAGGTCTTCGCTCAATCCTTTCGGGCCAGCTCGCCGATTTGCAAAATGTTGAACACACAGGCCTCCTGAAGCATACGATTCTTGAGAAAATCCTCGAAACGCACATCCTTACAGTATTCAAGGACGCGGTCGATGTGCGCGACCAGTTTCTGAAGGACCTGACTGTCCCGATCACTCCCCATAGATGACACTTCCTGTTCTGTTGATCTCACGTTCGATCGGTGAATCGGGGACGATGTCCTGTACATCGATCAGATCCACGGGACAGTCGAGCGATCGGCAGACATCCTCCAGAAGGCTGAAGAAGCTGAGCCCGGAGAGTCCACTGTCCACAAGGATGTCCACATCGCTGTCCGGGGTAGCAAGTCCTCTGCTGTAGGAACCGAAAAGCACAGCTTTGCGGACGTTGTTTCTGCGGAACACAGGTGTCAACCTTGCCTTGATCTGCGGAATGGTATAGGGCTGCGTCATATCCACACCTCCCTCCGACAACAGTATAGCACGATATGGCCGCCTCTGGCAAGCCCTACAGACGCGAAAACGCCCCGCTCCCTTTGAGGGAACGGGGCGCATTCATCAATGGTTTCTTACTTCAGCTCGGAGAAGTACTTGATGGTGCGGACCATCTGGCTCACGTAGCTGTTCTCGTTGTCGTACCAGGACACGACCTGAACCTGGCTCTTGCCGCCCTCGAGCTT
>SVGK01000338.1 GCA_015056395.1 Clostridiales bacterium | reverse complement strand
GACCGATATGTGCGTCCGCGCGTATCCCATATGGAAAGATATTTCGATTTTTTTGTTCCGGAATCAAGGCAGTTCATGCAGAAACGGCCGCTGCAGGGCGCTTTTTGGCCTGCTTTTTACCGTGGCGGCCCGTTCGTCCGGTCCAAATGCGGCAAAACCGTGAAACAGTCGCAGGCGCCCTGCTTGAACGGCGTGCAAAACTCTGGTATAATGATAATCTGAAAAGGAGGGATGATCCATGAAACTGAAGCTTGCGGCCGTCATGATGGCGCTTGTCATGGCGTTTTGCTGCGCCGCGGCGCTGGCCGAGGATGATTCGGACTGGGCGGCGCTGTTCACCGACAACACATGGGCGACGAACAGCGAGAGCACATCCTCCTCGTCTCCCGTGCAGAGTTCGACGAAGACGACCTATCCGGAGGCGGACAGCTTCTGGAACGCCATCACGGCGGAGTCGTCCCAGCCTTCGACATCTCAGTCCGCGACGTCCCAGTCGACTTCTTCCGGCAGAACGTCGAGCTCGAAGAGCTCCTCGTCGTCGGGCAGGACCTCCGCGGGACGCTCCGTGTCCGCACAGGCGCAGAGCACTGCCAGGACGACATCGGGCCGTGTGGGCGAACTGGGCGATGATTCCGTGAGCCTGAGCTGGCTCGTGGCCGCAGCGGCCGCGTGCATGGCGACGGCGCTGTTCGCCCGCTACCGCCGCACGGCGCAGAGATGAGCCGGCAGGACCCTATGCGCCCTCCCGCGCCGCAGAGGCGAAGGGGAGGGCGTTATCATGACGAAGGCACAGGCCTTGGAGCAAAGAGGGAAACGCTGTCAACTTAAGGCGGTCCCGTGTTGTTTGCGCAGTAACATCTGCAAATCATGTGATCCGTAGCGGCGGCTATCAGCCGCCATTTCCGCCGGACGACGTATACCTATGGTTTTGTTATGATCTTGTCCGAAGTCGACAGGCCTTGGAGCAAGGGGGGAGGACGCGTGCGCACACGCAACGGTAGACGCGGGTTCTGGCTCGTGGTCGAGTGCGCGGCGCTGGGCGCGGCGCTTGCGGTGCTGGTCGTGCTCGGCTTCAGGCTTGTGTCCAGAGTCATGGTATGGTACGAGGAGACGAAGGCGCTCGAGAGCATACGCATCGTGATGAGCGCCGAGTCGCTGCAGAACGAGCAGGCGCAGTCCGCTGAGCGTGCGGCGGCGTTTTCGTCGCTCAGCGCGCAGAACGCGGATTTTCGCGGCTGGGTGCTCTTCGGCGAGGACCACTCGATGTATGTCTGCCAGGGCGTGGACAACGATTTCTACATGACGCACCGCTTCGACGGCTCTAAGGATGCGGCCGGCATGATATTCATGGACGCCGGATGCACGCCCGACAGCGCCAACACGCTGCTGTACGGCCACAACATGAAGGACGGCTCACGCTTCGGCACGCTGAACCGCTATATCGACCCGGCGTTCCTGGAGGCCCACCCGCTGGTCTGCTTCCAGTCCGATACGGGGCTTGAGCGCTATCGCCCCGTGGCCGTGTTCTATGCCAGCACCGATCCCGAGAGCGCGGACTATTTCGACTTCCAGCACACGGACTTCGGCGCGAAGTCCGACTACCGCGCCTATGTCGAGGCCGCGCGCACGCGGTCCGTGTACGACACGGGCATCACGGTCAAGGACGGCGAAAAGCTTCTGACGCTGGTCACGTGCTCTTCGGAGCTTGACAGCGGCCGGCTGGTCGTGCTCTGCCGTGCGCTCCGCAAGGGCGAGCTCTCGAACGGCTGATTCGAAAATATTACAAAAATATTTCGGACATAATTCAATCACAGTAATATCACAGGGATTTTTGCAGGAAATCTGCAACAAATGCGGAATTATAATCCTGAATGGGCCGTATCATGCCCGTACACACGTCTTTCAAGTCCTTTCAAGGGGAGAATGGCCATGAATATGAAACGATGCGCAACCAAGTCTATCGCATGGATCATGATGCTGGCGCTTATGGTGATGCCGGTGGCGCTGGCCGAGAGCTTTTCGGCCTATGTCAGCAGCGTGTCCATGACGGTCTTTTCCGATGCCGGTCTCACGAACCGCATCGGGAGTCTGTCCAAATACGCGGTGGTCACCGTGCTGTCCTATTCGGGCAACACGGCGCGCATCTCCTACAACAAGCGCACGGGTTACGCCTCCGTGAGCGCGATGACGCGCGTGGACGACGTGGCCAGCGTGGCGACCGTCAACAAGGATACCTACGTATACAAGAAGGCCAAGACGAGCTCGGCAAAGAAAAAGGTGCGTTCCGGCATGGACGTCTCGCTGATCGAGACGAAGGGCGAGTGGTCCTTCATCGAGCGCAACGGCGTCGGCGCGTTCATAAAGTCCGCCGACCTTTCGACGTCCGCGCCCATCGCCACGCCCGCGCCGGCTGCGAAGTCCGTGACCGTGATCGACACGAAGATCAGCGTATACGCGTCCGCAAGCACGTCGTCCAAGGTGCTGGGTTCGCTCAGGCAGGGCACCGTGGTGAACCTCGTCTCTTCCAATGGGAGCTGGGCCTACATCGAACGCAACGGGAGCTACGGCTACTGCAGCCTGGCCGCGCTGTCGGACGGCATCGTACAGCCAACGGCCACGCCTGCGCCGGACACGTCCTCCTATCAGGCGTCCATCGTCACG
>SVGK01000337.1 GCA_015056395.1 Clostridiales bacterium | reverse complement strand
GTGTCCGATCGTGCCGATGTTTACATGAGGCTTAGTGCGCTCAAATTTTGCCTTTGCCATTGAAGTTTCCTCCTCAATTAAAAGTTGTTGCTCTTACCCAGAATCTTGTCAGCAATGTTTCCGGGTACTTCTTCATAATGCTCGAACTGCATGGTGTAATTGCCGCGGCCCTGGGTCTTGGAACGCAGGTCGGTGGCATAGCCAAACATTTCGCTGAGCGGTACGATGCCGCCGATGGTGTGCAGGCCGGCGTGCATATCCATGCCGGTTACGCGGCCGCGGCGGGCAGAGATATCGCCCATAACGTCGCCCAGATAGTCCTCCGGAACGACAACTTCGACCTTCATCATGGGCTCCAGCAGCGCGCAGTCGGCCTTCTGCAGGGCCTCCTTCAGCGCCATGGAACCGGCGATCTTGAACGCCATTTCACTGGAGTCAACATCGTGGTAGGAGCCTTCGATCAGATCGATACCGAAGTCAACAACCTCGTGACCGCCCAGGATACCGCTCATGGCAGCCTCCTGAATACCGTTGTCGATGGGGCTGATGAATTCCTTGGGAATGCAGCCGCCGACGGTCTTGTTGTTGAATTCATAACCGGCACCGGGCTCGCGGGGATAGATCTCGATCACGCAGTGACCATACTGACCATGGCCGCCGGTCTGACGCACATAGCGTGCCTCGGCCCTGGCGCGCCTGCGGACGCATTCCTTATAGGCGACCTGCGGCTTGCCGACGGTGGCCTCGACGCGGAACTCGCGCAGCAGACGGTCAACGATGATTTCCAGGTGCAGTTCACCCATGCCGGCGATGATGGTCTGGCCGGTGGATTCATCGGTGTAGGTCTTGAAGGTGGGATCTTCCTCAGCGAGGCGCACGAGCGCGAGGCTCATCTTTTCGGCGCCAGCCTTGGTTTTGGGTTCGATGGCGACGCGGATAACCGGCTCCGGGAACTCCATGGACTCCAGAATGATCGGCTTGCTTTCATCGCAGATCGTGTTGCCCGTGGTGGTATCCTTCATACCAACTGCAGCGCAGATATCGCCCGCGCGCACCTCTTCGGTCTCCTCGCGGTGATTGGCGTGCATGCGCAGGATGCGGCCGATGCGCTCGCGTCTGCCCTTATTTGCATTGTAAACGTAGCTGCCGGCCTTGAGAGTACCGGAGTATACGCGGAAGAATGCCAGTTTGCCCACATAGGGATCAGCCATGATCTTGAACACCAGTGCAGAGAAAGGTGCGTTATCCTCGGCCTCGCGCTCAATTTCCTGATCGGAATTCAGGCGGGTTCCCTTGACCGCGGGAATGTCCAGCGGAGAGGGCAGATAATCAACGATGGCGTCCAGCAGGGGCTGAACACCCTTGTTGCGATAGGACGTACCGCACATGACGGGAGTCATTCTGTTTTCGATGGTAGCCTTGCGGATGCCGTATTTGATCTCCTCAACGCTGAGTTCTTCGCCCTCGAGGTACTTCATCATCAGCTCGTCATCTGCTTCTGCGGCAGCCTCGACCATCTTATGATGATATTCCTCGGCCATCTCCAGCATATCTGCGGGGATATCGGTCTCGTCCATGGTGGTACCCATTTCGTCCACATAGATCTCAGCCTTCATCTTGACCAGGTCAACCAGGCCAACGAAGCTGGCTTCGACACCGATGGGCAGCTGAATGGGCACGGCATTGGCGCCGAGACGATCGCGCATCATACCGACGACGCGGAAGAAATCTGCACCCGTGATATCCATCTTATTGACGTAAGCCAGGCGAGGTACGCCATACTTGGTCGCCTGACGCCAAACCGTTTCAGACTGGGGCTCGACGCCGCCCTTTGCGCAGAAGACGGAAACAGCGCCGTCCAGCACGCGCAGAGAACGCTCAACCTCAACGGTAAAGTCCACGTGACCAGGAGTGTCGATCAGGTTGATCTGATGACCGCGCCATTCGCAGGTGGTTGCGGCGGAAGTAATGGTGATGCCGCGCTCCTGCTCCTGTTCCATCCAGTCCATGGTTGCCATGCCTTCATGGGTCTCGCCCAGGCGATGGGTACGGCCGGTGTAATACAGGATACGTTCGGACGTAGTCGTTTTGCCGGCATCGATATGCGCCATGATACCGATGTTGCGTACGTGATCGAGAGTATGAGTTCTAGCCACAGTCCAATTCCTCTTTCTTCTTGAATGGAAATACGGTTTTCCCGTTTAAAATCTTAACATGACTCTCTATACAACCTTCAGCACGCATATAGCGTGCTGAAGAAAGAGATTCTATGAATTTTGCGGCAATTACCAGCGATAGTGTGCGAATGCCTTGTTGGCCTCGGCCTGCTTGTGCATATCTTCGCGACGCTTTACGGCATTACCGGCGTTGTTGGCAGCATCCAGGATCTCGCCTGCGAGACGCTCGGACATGTTGCGTTCGGAGCGCTTGCGTGCGAACATAACCAGCCAGCGCAGAGCCAGGGTCTGACGACGCTCGGGACGAACCTCCAGCGGAACCTGGTAGGTTGCGCCGCCGACGCGGCGAGCCTTACACTCGAGAGCGGGCATGATGTTTGCCATGGCCTGGTTGAAGACTTCAAGGGCTTCCTTGCCGGTCTTCTTGGCGACCATTTCGAATGCGTCGTAGCAAACAGCCTGAGCTACGCCGCGCTTGCCGTCCAGCATGACCTGGTTGATC
>SVGK01000058.1 GCA_015056395.1 Clostridiales bacterium | reverse complement strand
GGGCCTGTACCACATAGGCACGGGCGTCTCCGGCGGCGAGGAGGGCGCGCTCAAGGGCCCCAGCATGATGCCCGGCGGCTCCCCCGCCGCTTGGCCCATCGTGGCGCCGATATTCCAGACGATCTGCGCGCATGTCGACGGCGAGCCCTGCTGCGACTGGGTGGGCGAAGGCGGCGCCGGCCATTTCGTCAAGATGGTGCACAACGGCATCGAATATGGCGACATGCAGCTGATCTGCGAGGCCTATCAGGTGCTCAAGAGCGCCCTGAAGCTCTCGGACGACGAGCTGAGCGACATATTCTCGGAGTGGAACAAGGGCGTGCTGGACAGCTATCTGATCGAGATCACGCGCGACATACTCGCTACGAAGGACGCCGACGGCTCTCCCCTGGTCGAGGCGATACTGGATACCGCAGGCCAGAAGGGCACCGGCAAGTGGACGGCCATCGCCGCACTGGACGAAGGCGTGCCGCTCACGCTGATCGGCGAGGCCGTGTTCGCGCGCTGCCTGTCCGCGATGAAGGAAGAGCGCGTGAAGGCCTCCGGCATACTGGACGCCGCCACGACCGAAGGCGCGCTCGACAGAGACAGTTTCATCGCCTGTGTGCACGACGCGCTGTACGCCTCGAAGATCGTCTCCTACGCGCAGGGCTACCAGCTGCTCAAGGCCGCCGCGGCGCACTACGGCTGGAACCTGAACTACGGAGGCATCGCGCTGATGTGGCGCGGTGGATGCATCATACGCTCGCAGTTCCTGGGCAGGATACGCGAGGCGTTCGAACAGGATCCCGGCCTTTCGAACCTGATGCTTGATCCCTTCTTTGCCGAAGCATTGAAAAACTGCCAGCAGGGCTGGCGCAAGGTCTGTGCGGAGGCCATGCTGCGCGGCATACCGGCGCCGGCGTTCACGGCTGCGCTGAGCTATTACGACGGATACCGCGCGGCGCGCCTGCCCGCGAACCTGCTGCAGGCGCAGCGCGACTATTTCGGCGCGCACACCTATGAGCGCACGGACAGCCCGCGCGGCAAGTTCTTCCACACGAACTGGACGGGCGAAGGCGGCGACACCGCCGCCGGCACCTACAACGCGTGAGCCCCTGAAGGCAGACGGAACGCCTGCGCGTGATCCACACGCGCAGGCGCTTCACCTATCGGGAAAGGGATCCCCGCGTCACTCTTCCTCGTCGTCGTATTCGTCGTTTTCGTCGAACATCTCGTTGGTCTGATAGACCTCGAAGACCTTGATGGCCAGATCGTCGTCGATGGGTATGAACTCTTCCTCGTCCTCCTCGCCCTCGACGGGCACGACCTCCATGACGTAGCCCGACGGCTGCCCGGCTTCTTCATCTTCGTCATAATCGGTCAGTATGACGTACTCCTTGCCCTCATAGTAGAGATAGTCCACGACCTCGAGCGTCCATTCCTTGCCGTTGTCGTCTTCAAAAGTAATGAGATCTCTCTCTTCATCCATCATTCTTTTTACCTCCATTGCGGCGGCCTGCGTCCCTGAACGATTCGCGCGTGCCGTCCGGATATTCTACCACCGTGTTGTCAAGCTGCGCCCGCATCTGGCTGCGGAACGCCGCGATGTAGTTTTTGCGAAGCATCTCGCGCTCCGCCTGCTCTTCCGTCGTAAGCGCCCTCTCCCGGGATATGGCGGTCAGCCTGTTGATCCTTTCGATGTGCTGTCTGTCCATCATTCCTCCACGGGCTCAACGTCGAATATGACGGTCACGCTGGCGGATACCTCCAGGGCGGCGGCGTGCAGCTGCGTGCCCGCGTCGCTGTAGCTTTCCTCCATAGCGCCCATCGCGCGCTTGTACGGCGCGCCCGAGTAGCTGTAGGCCGTCTCGTCCACCGACTGTATGCCCGTCACAGTAAGCCCTGCCGCGTCGGCGATCACCTGCGCCTTCTCCATGGCGTCTTTGACCGCGAGCGAAAGCGCCTCCTGATAGGCTTCGTCCGAGCCTGAAGCGGTATAGCCGCTCAGCTGCATGGTGTTCGCGCCGGCCTCGATCGCGGCGTCGATGATCACGCCCACCTCGTCTATGTCCTTCGTGGTCACCGTCAGGCTGTTCGCCACGGAATAGCCCGCGATCTCGTCGTTTTCGTTCGTGTAGGGGTATATGTTCAGCATGTCCGTGGCGATGCTGTCGTCCGGTATGCCCAGCGACTTGAACGCCTCGGTCATCGCGTTGATCCTTTCGTTGACGTCTCGCTGCGTCTCGACCACATCCGTACCCGAGGCGCGAACGCCCAGCGTGACCGACGCGCCGTCCGCCTTGACGCTGACGGTGCCGTTGCCGCCTACGGTCAGCGTAGCGGCCAGCGCCTGCTGCGCCGCGAGCAGCAGCACGAGCGCCGCAAGGAGTATCCTTTTAATCATTTTGTATCCCGGCCTCATTCGTTCAGTATCACGCAGATATGCTCGTTCGCCTCTTCATCGCATTCGACGCTTCCCAGGCCGCCCAGCGCGGTCAGGAAATCGCCGTCGGCTTCGGAGAAGCTCACATACACGCGCTCTTCGGATTCGCCGGACTCGGTGAAGTCGACGCTGCCGCCGTATTCGGCGATGACGTCCTCCAGATAGGTCAGCGACTCAGAGGCGTCCTCCACGGTCACGTTGACCTCCTGATAGGTGTTGCTGTCCGCGACCATGGACTCCGCGACTGACTCGACACCGTCCGTCTCGATGCGCGTCACGGCGTTCTTCCTGCCGACCCTGAAGGCGGACATGCCGCCCACACAAATCAGGCACACCGCCGCAGCCGCCGCGACGATGCGCGTGAGCATCTTATTGCGCATGCGCCTCTTCTCATCGCGCACGGCGCTGCGCCACGCCGCCTGGGCCTGAAGCGACACAACGGGCTCCTTATCGTACCCGTCCATAAGCTCCTTATAGATGCGCGCGGCCTCAAGCTGACGGCCGCATTCCGGACAATCCTTTGCATGCTCCATGAGCATGCGCTCCTCGTCCGGCCCGAGCACGCCATCCTGCCACGCATCCAGAAGCGCAGCAAACCTGTTATGATCCATGGATCTCATTCCTTCCACTGTCTTCGACACTTTGACGTACAGGCTCTCAGAATAGTTCCCGTTTTTTCAGTATTTTTTCGCGCAGGCGCTCGCGTCCGCGGCTTATGCGCGACTTGACCGTGCCCACGTTCGTATCCAGTATCTCCGAGATCTCCTCATAGGTGTAGCCCTGTATGTCGCGCAGCACCACGGCGGCGCGCATATCCTCCGGCAGCTGCCTGATCAGGCGCGAAAGCTCGGCCTGCTGGTCGACCGAGACGGCATGCTCCTCAGGCGTCTCGCCCGGATCCACGGGCATCCAGCCCTCCTCCATCAGCGTATCGACAGAGACCTGCTGCGCGTTCTTCCGGCGGCGCAGCTCGTCGATGCACGCGTTCATCGTGATGCGATAGACCCACGTCGAAAACGAGGACTGTCCCTTGAAGCTGGTTATGGCGCGGAATATGCGCAGCATGGATTCCTGCAGGCAGTCCTGCGCGTCCTCCTGGTTGCGGCACATGCGCAGACATATGCCGTACATGCGCTTCTCATGTTCGGAAAGCAACTGATCGAATGCCTGGGTATCCCCCTGCGAGGCCCGCTCAATCAATCTCTCCTCGTTCATTGAAAGTATTCTCCCCTCAAGTAATGCTCTGCAAGGTGCGCGGTGACGCGCGGATCCTCGACTGCATCCAGCGCATGCGCCCTGCGCAGGCTGACCGTGCGCCCCTCGAAGACCAGCAGCACGTCCATCAGCGTGATCCCCATGGCCGAAAGCATATCGTGATAGCCGCGCGCCGCCCGTACCTGATAGTCGTCCGGTCCCGCGCACTCCGCGCCCGGGTACACGACCACGATCACATTCTTCGCGTGCAGAGAAAGCACCGTATCCAGCGCCGCGCGCAGGTTCGCCGGCTCGGCCCACGCGGCGGAATCGCATATGCGCGAGAACGACTGCACGCGCCCCGTGGGGGTGAGGTCCAGCTGCATGGTCCCCGGCGCCCGGACATCCGCCTCGCGCGACGTACAGAAGCGTATCGCCTCAACGATGGTCCTGATCTGCGCCTTGTCGGATTGGCGCAGCACGCGATAGCTGCGCGTGAGCGCATCCACGCGCTTGAGCCAGCCCGCGGCGCGGCTACCCACGCCCTGCACCTGCATCAGCGCCTCCTCAGGCGCTTCGAGCACCGCCTGTACCGTGCCGAAGCGGTCGATCAGCCTGTGCGCGATGGCGCTGGTGTCCTGCCGCGGTATCGCGTAGAACAGCAGAAGCTCCAACACCTGGTGCGGATAAAAGCCTTCGAGTTCCTGCGCGACCGCCTGCTCCAGCAGGCGGCCCCTGTGTCCAGTGTGGACGTTCTTTTCCATGCGGCCACCTTCCCCGTCAGCGTCCGAACAGCACGAGGCTGGCCAGCTTCCCAAGGAAGCTCAGCGGCGTCTGCTGGTCCGTGCCGCGGAATTCCGAAGCTTTTGCGTATTTTTTGACCAGCGCGATGGTCTGCTGCTTTGCGTATTCGAACAGCTCCTTCATGGTGACCTTGCCGTCCTTGTCGCCCGCCTGGTCCGCCGCCTGTGTCGTCGTGCTGACCCAGCCGCGCGCGCCGCCCATGCCTTCGGCCTCGTTGTAGCCCACGCCCTGCAGCAGCGCGCAGGTGAAGAAATCCACGCTGGTGAGCGTGCCTGCGGTGTTCCAATAGCTGGATATGGTGGAATCCGAAGACGACGTCATCACGGCGATGCGCCCGCCCTGCGCGTTCAGGCGCGCCCTGTTGGCGGTGATGAAGCCGCCTGAATAGCAGCTGTCCAGCATCAGTACGACCTTTCCGGGTATCGCCTCCAACGCGTCCATCAGCTCGCCCGCCGTGACGAAATGCGTGCTGTCCACGGCAAATGCGTACTGCCCGGATGCGCCGAAGCTCTTGAATCCGTGCGCGCATATGTAGATGACCGACACGTCGTCGTCCGATGCGTCCCTGAAGTGCGACCTTATCTTCGAAAACAGCTGCGCTTTGCTCAAGCTTGCGTGCGGCCCGGATATGCTGTAGGCCTGCCCCTCGATGTTCGAAGCCTTGAAGGCTGCCTTCACGCTCTGCGCGTTGTTGTAGGCAAAGGGCAGGTAGCCCGCCTGGCTCTTCTCGTTGAAGAAGTATGCGATCAGCATGCGCCTGCGGCCGCCCAGCACGTTGACGGTGAATTTGGCCGTCTGTCCCGTGGAGGCCGTGGCGGTGATCACCGCGGCGCCGTAGCTCAGGCCCGTGACCACGCCCGTGAGCCTGTCCACCTGCGCGACCTTGGGCTTGTTCGACACGTAGGTGACGGCGTTCTCGCACGCGAGGTCCGAAGGCGTCGCCACAGGGGTCAGCGCGACCGTCTGATGCAGCTCCAGCGTGTCCGTGTCGGCCTGCAATGCAAAGCCTTCGAGCTTTGTGATGACCCTGACCTGCACCTTCGCCGTGAGCCCCGGGCCGGGCAGACGCGCGGTCACGACCGCGGCGCCGGCCTTTTTCGCCTTCACCGTGCCCGCATCGTCCACGGTGAGCACGCTTTCGTCGCTTGAAGAGAATTCCGTATACGCGCCGCCCCTGTCGAACGTGCATTTGAGCGCCGCGGATGTGCCCGTCAGCAGCGACATCTGCGCAGGCGCAACGGAGAATTTGGTCGGTTCTTTCAGGACATGTACGGCGACCGTGCAGGACAGGCCGTTGAACGAGCGCATCGTGACGGTCGTATCGCCGGCCTTCACGCCCCTGAGCGTGCCCGCAGCGTCGACCGTGGCCACGGACGTGTCCGCGCTCTGATATGTCACGTTCGCGTAGTGCTTCGCGTCCTCGAACACGGGCGTGATACGCACGGCATCCGACGTGCAGATCGTATACGATTCCTTTTCCGAAGAAAGCGACTCCGGTCTTTCATATACAGTGACCTTGCACCTGGCCGTGAGGCCCGCAGACGTCGTCGCCGTGACCGTCGCCTTGCCCGCGGCGAAGCCCGTGAACGTACCGTCCGCGCTCACGGCGCATACACCGTTCGCTGACGATCTGTATGTGACGTCCACCAGTACGCCGTCCTTGTCGAACACGAGCAATGTCGGCAGGCTCTCGCCCACGGCCAGCTTTGCCGTCGCATACTCAAAAGACATGCTTTCAGGCGTCTCCACGACCTCGACGGCGACGGTCGCCGTGAATTCGGGCCAGGCCGCGGACGTCGCCGTGAGCTTCGCCTTGCCCGCCGCCACGCCCGCGATGTGGCCTTCGCCGTCCACGGCGACGATGCCTTCATCGCTGCTCTTGAGCCGCACGTCAACGTTCGCGCCATTGCTGCCGGTGACGACGGGCGCTATAGAAGCGCCCTTGCCCAGCCGCAGCGTCTTTGCGCCGAACGATATCGAAGTCGGTTTTTCCACGATGCGCACCGTCAGCCACGCATCCAGGCCGTTGTCCGTCTTGAGCCGCAGCGCGACCTTGCCGGCCGCCTGTCCCGTCAACACGGCACAGCCGTCCTCCATGCGCACCCTGAGGCACCCGCCGTTCGATGAGGTGACCGTATAGGGCGCGTAGCTGTCGCCCTCGGACGAATAGAACACGGGCGGCATGAGCGTGCGCGTATCGCCCACGGACAGTATCACGGTCCCGCTTTCCGCGAAAGAGACCCTCTCCGGTCTTGCCACGACGCGCACGGTCGCCTTCGCCCTGTATTTGCCGTCATGCGTGGCCGCCGTGACCACGGACTTGCCCAGCGACAATGCCGTGACGAGGCCGTTCCCGTCCACCGAGGCCGCCTTGCCGCCGGCCGTGTACGTGACGGCCGCCGCGCTGCCCGTCGGCGCGAACACAGGTGTCAGCGCACACGTCTCTCCGATGTACATATAGACCTCGGTCGGTTCGATGGTCATGCGCGTGACATCAGCCGTCTCATCTGTCACGGTCACGGCAACGCTTGCCGTGAGCTGGGCATCTTTGACCGATGTGAGCCGTATCACCGTCTTGCCGGCGGCCACGCCCCGCACCACGCCGTCCTGCGTCACCGTGGCGACGGCCTTGTCCTGGGAGACGTACTTGACCCCGCCTGCGCACGCCGCTTCTATGCGCGCCGTCGCGCCGCATTCGAGCCGCAGGCTGTTCGACGCCAGGGCGATCGCCTTCGGCAACTCCTCCACGGTGATCTGTACGCTGTCGAACGCGGACGAATGTCCGTCTATGTAGGCGCGAATCACCGCCGTGCCCGCCGCGAGGGCCCTGACATGGCCCGACGCGTCCACCGTCGCCACGGCCTTTTTGGACGAGGACCACGCGATCGTGCCGTAACCGCCGTCGGAAGCGGCCTTCAGCGCGATGGTCTCGCCTGCGAACAGTGTCGCCGCGTCTCGATCGACGTTCACGCGCTCCGCCCACGGCACGATCGAGATCTTCGTCGTGCCCTTCACGCCGTTGGCCGCCGTCGCCGCGACGACCGCCTCGCCCTTTGATACGCCCTTCAGCGTGCCGTCCTTTTGTATGACGGCGACGTCCGGCCTGTCCACGGACCACGTCACGCCGCCGTCGCCGTCCGACTGCGCCTTCAAAGCCGTCGTCCCGCCCACGGGCACGACGTTCGCCCCCGCAGATACCTTGACGGTCGTCGGCGCACGGAGCACGGTCACCTTAACCTTCGCCTTTTTGCCGTTGTACGTCTGTGCCGTGACGGTCGCCGTTCCAGCCTTGTCGCCGCTCAACATGCCCGTGGAGGTGACCGATACACAGTCATTGCTGGATGTATAGGCGGCCTCGGCGTAGACCTCGCCGCCGTTCGAACTGAAGCGCAGCTCAGGCAGCGCGACGGTCTCGCCCGTGAACAGCGTGAGCGCGTCGGAGGCAAACGATATACCTGCGGGCGCGGCCAGCACGCTGACGCGGCACGTCGTCTGCGCGCCCGTGGCGGATGTTGCGGTGACGGTCGCCATGCCGGCCGCGACGGCTGTGATCTTGACGCTCGTACCGCTTCCGGAGACCTTGACCGCCTTTGTATCGTCGCTCTTGTAGGCGATGGCGCCTACGTCGTCCGAGGAGCGCGCACAGCTGAGCGTATGCGTCTGGCCCGCGCCCATGATGAGCACGGGTTCGTCGAACAGTATCCAATCTGTCCTCGGGCCGACGTCGAGCGTGACGACGTTGGACGTCTTGTTGTTGTAGGTCACGATCTTGACCTTGACGCGCCCCACGTCCAGCGCGACGATACTGCCGGTGGCCGCATCGTATCGGGCGATCGACGTGTCGCTCACGACGACCTTTGCATAGGACGTATCCGCCTTTGAGAGGCTCACATTGCCGTTCGAGGTCTTCACCGTGCCGCTCACCGTCACGGACCGTCCCACCGACGTGGTGGTCTGCGAGAGCGTCAGCGTCACCTTGGAGGGCGCCTTGCGCACGTTGGCCGTGAACGTGGCCCTGGCCTTGGGGTTGTCCTTCGAGGACACGGTGATGGTGGCGGTGCCCGCGCTCAGGCCCTTGACAAGGCCGTCAGACGACACTGTGGCGATCCTTTCGTTCGAGCTCGTCCACGCCAGCGCGCCGTTCACCTTTGTGCCGTCGGCGGCCAGCGCCGTCGCCTTGAGCTGGAAAGCCCCCTTGATGGCGATGTTGCTGGAGGCATGGTCCAGCGTGATCTTCGCCGCGACGGGCGTCACGGTCACGGCGCAGGTCGCCTTCAGTCCCCTGGAAGTCGTGGCCGTGATAGTTGCCTTGCCGACGGCCTTCGCCGTCACGACGCCATCGGACGAAACAGAAACGACTTTGGTCCCATCCGCAGACCACGCGACGGCGCTGCGCTCCCCTGACGGGAACACCGCCTTCAGAGTGGCCGAGGTGCCCTCGGGCAGTGAGAGCGACTTGCTGTCGAGCGCGATGCTCGTCGCCTCGACCAGCACCGATACGGCGCACTTGGCCGTCCTGCCGTTCGCCGTCGTACAGGTGATGGTCGCCGTGCCCTTGCCCACGCCCGTCACAAGGCCGTACTGGCTGACCTTCGCCACCGACTTGTCGGAGCTATTGAACGTCGCCACGCCCAGCATCGAGGCCGTGTCGGTGCAGTCGTACTTTACCTTGCCGGATACCACGCAGCGCACCTTGAGCTGCTGCGCTTCGCCGACGCCCAGCGCGAGCTTCGTTGCGCTCAGTTCGACAGACTTCGGTTTCTTCGTCACGTTGACGGTACACGTCGCCTTCAGTTCGCCCGCCGTGACGGTCAGCTTCGCCGTGCCCTCGCGTTTCGCCTTGACCTGTCCTTCGGAGATCTGCGCGACCTTCGTGTTCGCGGACTCGACGGTATACGCCACGCCCTCCACCTTGTCCCCATCGGGAGCATAGAACTCTATGGGCAGTGCGATCGCCGCGCCCAGCATCAGGTTGTACGTCTTGCCCTGCACGGAGACTTTGGTCGGTGCGGGCACGATCACGATATCGCACTTTGCAGTCAGCGACCCTGTCGCCGCCATGATCGTCGCCGTACCCTCGCCCACGGCCGTGACGACGCCCTTTGCGGACACCTTCGTCACCTTTTTGTCGGAACTCTGCCACGTGACGGTCCCCGCCTCGTCCGCGCCGAACGAGGCCGTCAGCGCGCGGCTGCCGCCGACCGGCATGCGCAGCTGGGTTACATCGAGTTTGAGCTTCGTAGGCGCGCCCAGCACGGTCACCTTGCACTGCGCCTTGCTGCTGCCCGCCGTGAACGTGACCGTCGCCGTGCCCTTCTTCACGCCCGTGAGCGTGCCGTCCTGGGCGACCTTGAGGATCCCCTTGTCGGAGGACTGATATTTGCCTATGGGGAGTATGTTCGCGGACGTCTGGCAGGTGATGTAGTCGCTTGAAGAGGTGTAGATCCTGGCCTGCAGCCTCTCCGTCGAACCGACGCCCACGCTGCATTCCGACGCGCTCAGCGCGACCTTTTTGACGCGACTGACCACCTGCACGGTGCATTTGGCAGTCAGCGCGCCCGCCTTTACGGTCAGCGTCGCCTTGCCGGCTCTGAGCGCCTTCACCGTCGTGCCCGTCACGCCTGCGATCTTCGGGCTGTCGCTTGTGACCGTATAGTCAGACACGCTCACCTGCCTGCCATCCTTCGTATAGAACAGGAGCGGCAGCTCGAACGTCCCCTTGACCAGCGCGACATAGGTCTCTCCGGACACGGAGGCTTTCACAGGGGCCGGCGTCACCGTGACTGAGCACGCTGCGGTCAGCCCGTTGTCCGTGGATACGGTCACCGTGGCCGTTCCCGTCGCCACGGCCTTGATGTTCCCTTCTTCATCTACCGTGACGACGCCCGTGTCGCCGCTCTCAAAGCGCAGCTTCCCGCGCTCGTCGGCGCCAAAGGACACCTGCAGCCTGAGCTGAGAGCCTTCGGAGAGCGCGACCTCTTCAGGTTCTACCTTGAGCGTCGCAGGCGCGCCGTACACGTGCAGGCTGCCCGTAGCGGACCTGTTGTTCGCCGTAGTGAATCTGACCTGCGTCGTGCCCGGCTTCAGCGCGGTCACCTTGCCGCCGGCCGTGACCTTGGCGACCGCCTTGTCCGCGCACTGCCATGTGCCGAGCCCCATGATCTGCTCTTCCGTCTCTGCGGTCACGTATTTGGACGAGGATGTGTAGACGCGCAGCGCGTACTGCGTCGTGTCGCCCACGTCCAGCTCCGACTCGGCGGGTATGATCTCGACCTTTTTTGCTTTCTTTACCACGAGCACTTCGCAGGAAGCCGTGACGCCTGAAGCGGTGGTCACTTTGATCGTCGCCTGCCCCTCGCGCAGCGCCTTGACGGACGTGCCCGAGACGGCGACCGTCCTGGGCAGGCTGCTCTCAAGTACATAGGCCTCCTCGACGGCCTTGCCCGCCGCGTCGCGCACCACCACCGGCAACTGGAATTGCGCGCCGGCCATGACCCAGTATGTCTTTCCCGACACGCTGATCAGGGGCGCCTTCGCGCCTCTTCCGACAAGGTCTTCGGGCGCCTCTATGACCTCCTCCGTCTCCTCGGGGCACAGCTCCTCCCCCGCTTCGCCCGTCTCCTCGATCGGTTCGGGCGAGGCGGTCTCCTCCGGCGTCAGGTCCTCCTGCTCATGAGGCGTCTCCGCAGGCGCGGGCGTGTCCACGGGCAATGGCGCCTGCTCCGGAAACGGCGTCTCCGTGGGCTCAGGCATATGCGTCTCAAAAACCGTCTCGGTTTCGACGGGCCAGGCGTCATCTTCCTCGGGCGGCCCGACGACCTCTATCTCGTCGTCGTATTCCCACCAGTTTTCAGGCGCGGGCTCTTCCGGCGCGGGCTCGGTCACCGCCTGCTCTTCCTCGAACGGAACGACCTCTTCCTCGGCGCGGCCGATCCGCGGCGGCGCGACGGACGCGAGCACGCATATGCATAATACAAACGCGCAAAGGCGTTTGAAACGCTTCATGTCATTTCCTCCGCAGCGTATATTCCTACTACTAACATTATACCCCCAAGCGCCGAAAAGGTCAACGCAGTTTTGAAACGATTCGAAACAATATTGTTATAATTCGCGCATATTTAAACGTTCAATTAATGCCGTGATTCCAGAATCTTCTACCATCTGCCAAGAAGCCGTGCTAAACTGCTTGACTGGAATAAATGCGATGGTGGTGTCGTCATGGACATACAGATGCAATTCATAAGGAAGCTCCCGATACCGCAGGAGCTCAAGCGCGACTTCCCGATCGACACGGAGATAAGCCGCGTCAAACAGCAGCGCGATCGGCACATTGCGGACATACTGACGGGACGCGACGACAGGCTGTTAGTCATCATAGGGCCGTGCTCCGCCGACAGGGAGGACGCGGTGCTGGACTACATGCACAGGCTGGCCGCGCTTGCGGAAAAGGTCCAGGACAGGCTCATGATCGTGCCGCGCGTATACACGAACAAGCCGCGCACGAAGGGCACCGGCTACAAGGGCATGCTCCACCAGCCCGATCCCGAGAAGGGCGAGGACATGCTCGCGGGCATCATCGCCATACGCCAGATGCACACGCGCATCGTGCGCGAGACGGGCT
>SVGK01000336.1 GCA_015056395.1 Clostridiales bacterium | reverse complement strand
CGATGCCTGGTTCGACGAGGCCGGCATCACGGAATGGGTGTCGGAGACATCGGAGGAGATACAGGCCTACTACGAAGAAAACCGTCCCGCATTCGACGCGTGGCTGGCTCAGGCCGGACAGGAGGTCCGCGAGGCCTGGGACACGTTGCTCAATGCCGATGAGCACACGGAGGAAGAGGTCGAAGAGGCCCGGGAGACTGTCACGGAATCGTTGGAGCAGGCCGGGAAGGCCGAGTGAGCCGGAAATCGCACAATATAAGAAAAGACCCGGGCAAGCGCCCGGGCTTTTCTTATGGACAGGCTTACTGCTGGTCCAGGTCGATGTAGGCATGCGCCCAGAAGTGGTTTCCGCCGCCGAACAGGTAGGTGTTCTGGATGCCGTTGCGCCAGGCGATGACCAGGTTGGCAACGTACAGCGGGACCTGCGGGCACTCCTCGGCCAGGTACTTCTGCACCTCGATGGACTCCTGCAGACGGGTCTCCTCGTCCTTCTGGGTCAGGATCTCGACCGCCATATCGTCCATGTACTCGCTGGAGAAGTGATGGTAGTTGGTGGCGAAGCCGGTCTTGAACAGCTCGGTGTAGATCTCATCCAGGCGGTCCAGCACGTTCCAGCGCCACAGGAAGATCTGATGGTTGCCGGCCTGGCACTCGCTCTTCAGCGTGGCCTGGTCGAGGGACACGATGTTGACGTTGATGCCGATGGCCGCCAGGTTCGCCTGGATGATCGGGGCGATGGTCTTGTAGGGATCGTCGGTGGCCGCGTACAGGTCCACGGTCAGCTCGCCGGGTTGGTAGCCCGCCTCGGCCAGCAGCTCCTTGGCGCGGTCGACATCGTAGGTGTAGGCGCCCAGGTCGTCCTCGTCATAGAAGGACCACACGCCGCGGTTGACCACGGTGTTCTGGGTCAGGCCCTTGCCGCCCAGCACGACCTGCACAATGGTGTCCTTGTCGATGGCGCAGGACACGGCCTGGCGCAGGGTCTTGTTGGTGAAGGGCTCCTTCTCGCAGTTGAAGCCGAAGTAGAACAGGCGGGTGCCGGCGGACTCGAACACGGTGACGTTCGGGTCCTCCTCGAGGAAGGGCAGTTCGGTGGTCGGCGGGTCGATGCAGACGTCGATCTCGCCGTTCTGCAGTGCGATGACGCGGGAGGCCGCCTCGAGTATGGGCTTGAAGGTCAGCGTCTGGGCATAGCCGGGCGCGATGATCCAGCCGTAGTCGTCGCCGGTGTCATAGCCCTCGCCCCAGTAGCCTTCGACCTTCTCAAGCGTCACGTACTGGCCCTCGACGCGCTCCTTGAGCTTGTAGGGGCCGGTGCCGATCAGCCAGGGCTCGTCCATGCCGGACTCATACGCCGCGCGGGACAGTATGGACAGCGGCTTGGAGGAGATGTTGGAGTACAGCTCGTTGGAATAGCTGGTGGTGTGGATGACGAAGGTGTAGTCGTCGGTCGCTTCGACGGACTCGATCAGGCCCAGCGTTCCGGAGATCGCGGAGTCGGGGCTCATGGCGGTCTCATAGGTGAACACGCAGTCGTCCGCGGTCAGCGGGGTGCCGTCGGAGAAGTGCACGCCTTCGCGCAGGTGGAACACCAGCGTGTTGTCGTCTTCCCAGGCCCAGTCCTTGGCGAGCATCGGCATGTAGGTGATGCCGGTCTCGGCGGCGTCGTTGGCCAGCATGATCAGGCTCTGATGCGTGTTGGCGATGACGTTGTTGTTGATCTGGTCGTTCTGCATGTAGGGCTCAAGGTTGTTGATGTCCTGCGCGGTGCCTATGGTCAGCGAAGGCTGGATGTTTTCAGCCGAAGCCGTGACCGCCAGGCTCAGCACGAGCATGAGCGCCAGAACGAGGGAAAGCAGTTTCTTCATCGTTTTCTTCCTCTCACATCGTATTTGCCCGACGGATCCCGCCGCCAAGCATCGTACTTATTATAATTCCTGTTTAACGAATCTGTCAAGACAAAAATCCCGTTGACGACGGGGGAAGGGCGTGGTAGACTGAGTTAGGAGTTAGGAGTTAGGAGTTAGGAGTTAGGAGTTAGGAGTTAGGAGTTAGCGTAGGGGCGCGCCTTGGTGCGCCCGGGTCAGGAATACAGGGGCGTGCCCTGGTGCGCCCGGGTCAGGAATGCAGGGGCGCGCCTTGGTGCGCCCGGATCGGGAGTGTGTGATATGAGCTATGAGCAATGGCGCGCGGATGCGCGGGAGCATGCGGAGGATGTGGCCGGGAAGGTCAGGGGGAAGCTGGATGTCGCGCTGCGCTGCGCGGAGGGTCTGGACTACATACCATACACGGTGCGGGACGGGCGTTGGCAGCCGGGGCCCTTCGACGGTATATGCTGGTGGACGAACGGCTTCTGGCCGGGCCTGATGTGGGCGGCGCACCGCCTGACCGGAGAAAAGCGCTATGCCGCGGAGGCGGCGCGCGCGGAGGCCATGCTGGACGACGCCTTCCGCGACTTTGAGCACCTGCATCACGACGTGGGCTTCATGTGGCTGATCTCGTCGGGCGCGCATTATCGCATGACCGGCGACGACATGAGCCGGCGCCGCACGCTGCTGGCGGCGGACCTGCTGGCGGCGCGCTACAATCCCGCGGGCTTCATACGCGCGTGGAACGGCGACAACGCGGGCTGGGCGATCATAGACTGCATGATGAACCTGAACCTGCTGTACTGGGCGAGCG
>SVGK01000057.1 GCA_015056395.1 Clostridiales bacterium | reverse complement strand
ATGCTCGGTGCGAGGAACCGCCACCTGGAGCTGCCGTCCGGCACCGTCGACTACATACGCTTCGGGCGGGGGCCCAGGCCCCTCGTCATGATACCGGGCGTCGGGGACGGACTCAGGACGGTCAGGGGCATGGCGCTGCCCTTTGCCCTTTTGTACCGCGCGCTCGCGAAGGCGTTCACCGTGTACGTGTTCAGCCGGCGCAGGTCGCTCGTGCCGGGTATGACCACGCGCGACATGGCGGAGGATCTGAACGCATCCATGGAGGCGCTGGGCCTTTCGGATGCTTCGCTGGCGGGCGTCTCGCAGGGCGGCATGATCGCGCAGTGGCTGGCGATCGACCATCCGGACAGGGTGGGGAGGCTGGTGCTCGCGGTGACGCTCAGTCGTCCGAACGACACGGTGCGCGACGTGACCGCGCGATGGATCGGCATGGCCGGGCGCGGCGACTACAAGGGCATCATGCTGGACACGGCGGAAAGGTCCTATTCGGAGAAGCGGCTGGAGAAGGCGCGGGCGCAGTACAGGCTCCTCGGCGGCATCGGGAAGCCGAAGTCGTTCGACCGCTTCGTGATACAGGCAAGCTCCTGCGCGACGCACGACGCGTACGGCGCGCTCGCAGGCATAGCCTGTCCGACGCTGGTCATAGGCGGTACGGAGGATAAGATCGTCACGGGGGAAGCGTCCCGCGAGATGGCGGAAAGGATACCCGACTGCAGGCTCTGCATGTACGAGGGGCTGGGCCACGGGCTATACGAGGAAGCACCCGATTTCATCGAGCGGGTAGGGAGATTCTGCAGTTGACAATTATGGGATATATCCCGGCAGACGCCGTCAGGGCACATCCACCCTGACGGCGTCCATGATTTCCGCGATGTTCCCGCGCAGGACCAGCGTCGCGCGGCTGTCCGCCTCGGTCCCGTCGCGGTTTATGACCACGAGGTCGCGCCCGTGGAAGTAGTCCAGGAACGAACGTGCGGGCTCCACCTGCAGGCTCGTGCCCGCGACGATCAGCGCGTCGCAGTTCGAGATCTCGCGGCACGCGCCCATCTCGGTGGGCTTGTCCAGCGGTTCGCCGTACAGCGTGACCCACGGCTTCACCACGCCGCCGCACGTGTCGCAGCGGGGTATGCCCTCGGTCGTGAGGATCTTCGAGAGCGGATAGAACGCGCCGCAGTCCATGCAGTAGTTCTCGTGAACGCTGCCGTGCACCTCGTAGACCAGACGGTTGCCCGCCGCCCTGTGCAGGCCGTCTATGTTCTGCGTAACGATGCCGCGCAGCTTTCCCGCGCGCTCCAGCTCGAACAGCTTCCTGTGGCAGGCGTTGGGCTTCGCGTCGGGATGGAGCATGTACTTTCGGTAGAAGTCGAAGAACCGCGTAGGGTGCAGATAGAAGAAGGACCGGCTCAGCATCATCTCGGCCGTCAGCCCGTCGTACTCCCGCGCGAACAGCCCGTCCATGCCGCGAAAGTCCGGTATGCCGCTCTCCGTCGATACGCCCGCGCCGCCGAAGAACACGATGCGCTTCGCGCGGTCGACGATCTGCTGCAGCGTCACCACGGCAGGAACGCGGCGGCGGCCGCGATGACGAGCGCAGGCAGCAGGTTGCCTACGCGCACCTTCTTGCCGAACACGAGGTTCAGGCCCACGCAGAATATCAGTATCGAGCCGACCATGGACAGGTTGGAAAGCGCCGCCTCCGTCATGACGGGCTGTATCAGCCGCGAGAGCGCGGTCATGCCGCCCTCGAGCGCCGCTACGGGTATCGCCGAGAACGCACAGCCCTTGCCCATGGAGCAGGTCATGACCATCACGATGATGAAGTCCAGTATCGCCTTCGTGATCAGCACGGAGGGATCGCCCAGCAGGCCGTCGCGTATGGAGCCCACGATGGCCATGGCGCCTATGGACACGGTGAGCGACGCGGTGACGAACGCGTTCACGAAGCCCGCGTCGCGTGCGTTGCCCGTCTTGCGCTTGAGCCATTCGCCGAAGCGTTCGAAGAAGCCCTCGATGTCGATCAGCTCGCCGATCAGCCCGCCCAGTGTGAGCGAGAGCACGACCAGAAGGCCCTGACCGCTCGCAAGGCCGCCGTTCTGCAGGGAGAGCATGCCCTCCATAGCGCCTGCTATGCCTATGAACATGGTGGCGACGCCGCACGCCGTGCCCAGCGTGCCCTGCACGCGTTCGTTGAGCAGGCGGCCGAACAGCGCGCCGCCCAGGCCGCCTAATATGATGGCGGCGGCGTTGATGAGTGTACCTGTGCCGGGCATGGGACCTCCAAGACAATTCGGAATTGGGAATTCGGAATTCGGAATCAATGGCCGGGGGACGGGATGACGGGTGTTTTATCGGGATGCCGGTACGGACCGTTTCGGGATACACGGCAAATCATGCGACGCACAAACCAAACAACGCGCCGCAGGGGCGAGACCTGTCTCGCCCGGTCCCATTGCCGATAGAACCATCCCGCAGCGGCGGCGTCTACGCCGCCACGCCTTTGTTCACAGCACCGCTTCCACCAGCAGCACCGTCACACACGCGGCGATGGCCACGGTCAGCAGGCCCTTCTTCCGCCACGCGAACGCGATGGCCACGATGAAGCCCGCGGCGGCGCTTGCAAGCGCGTTGGTCGAGGTCAGTATCGCGGGGAACGTCATGGCCGCGAGCGTGGCGTAGGGCACATAATACAAAAACGAGCGCACGAACGGGCTCTTGATCTCGTGCCGTATCAGCGTCAGCGGCAGCGCGCGTATCAGATAGGTCACCAGCGCCATCACGAGTATATAGGCATAGGCCTTATCCATGCGCGCCCTCCTCCCGCTGCGGCCAGACGACGGCGCACACGGCCGCGACGGCCATGGTGATCATGATGATGCGCATGCCCCCGGATATGTCGCGCAGCACGGGGGCGTAAGCCGCGAGCGTGGAGAGCGCCATGGCCGACAGCACCGCCGCGGCCACGGGCTTCTTCTCGATGGCGGGCGGCACGATGATGGCGATGAACATGCCGTAGAGCGCGATGCCCAGCGCGCCGGTCAGCCGCGCAGGCAGTATCGCGCCGGCAGAGGCGCCCAGCGCTGTGCCGGCGACCCACCCAAGCGCCGCGATGGCGGTGCACGCGGCCGAATACATGGGCGACAGCGGCCAGTCCTGCGTCACGCTCACGGCGAACACCTCGTCGGTCACGCCGTAGGCGACCATGAGGCGCTCGGGTATGCTCGTCTCGGGCCGAAGCTTCTGTGAAAGCGCCGTGGACATGAGCAGGTAGCGCAGGTTGATGACCAGCTGCACGAAGGCCATCTCCAGATATGAGCCTGCCGACGCGATCACGCCGAGGCCCGCGAACTGCCCGGCGCTGGTGAGGTTGGTCAGAGACAACAGCCCCGCCTGGAACGGCGTGAGCCCCGTCGACGCGGCCTGTATGCCGAAGGCAAAGGACACCGCGAAGTAGCCTAAGCATATGGGCAGACCGTCGCGCAGGCCGCGCGCGAGCCAGCTGCGCGTATTCATTGCGCGTCCCCCCTTGAACGTGTATTTGCGGGATGCATTGTAGCACTTTGAACGGCACGGCACAACCTGATGGCAATGAATAATCGACAATTAACAAACATGATGCGGCGGGCAGCCCGAGGCTGCCCGCCGCATCGTCATATCCCTTGAATCAGCACAGTGCCTTTCCCCACGCCTCGGCCGTCGCGAACGGTCCCGGCAGCACGTCTCCTTCGACCTTGTCGCCGAAGAAATCCGTGTCGAACGATATCGGGGTGCCGTCCGGGTTCTCGAACTTCTCCTCCGGCTCGAAAGCCATGCCCAGGTCGTCCGTGCAGAGCGGGGCGCACCTGACCTGCGCGAGCATATCCGTGAAGTCTGCGCTGAGCTTTTCTCCGTCGAACGCGACATTCGCCGCGCGGTCCGCGCAGACGCTGCCCTCTTCCTTGTCCCAGGGCTTCGCGCCGTTCAGGAACAGGTTGTGCTTAGACCACACGGGCAGGTGGATGTAGTAGCGGTCGCTGGGCTGCGAGCCCATGCCGCAGTAGCCCTCGAACTCGGCCTTCCATTCGTCGAACGTCGGATACCCGTCGTAGGGGTACACGCCCACCTGCGTGTTGCCGTCGTCCCACTGCGTCTCCCGCATCTGCTTGCCGTGCTCCACCAGCGCCGGATGCACGGGAAGCTGTATGAACACGTTGTTGTAGAAGCGCGCGTCGCCGTGCAGGAACGTCATGAAGCCGGCGACCTCGGTGCGGTGCGGAACGTGATAGGGCGTATAGCGCGGCGATCTGAGCGTCTTCGCGCCGTTGTCGGTGCCCTTGCCCACAGCCGCGAACGAGCCCGCGATCAGGTTGTGCACCACCGCGACGCCCTGCGTGGCCAGCTTCAGGGACCTTGTCGAAAGCAGCATGTTGTGGTCGATCAGCGTCGGCCCGTGCGAGACCTCGATGAATATGTCCTCGCCGATGCCCTGCATGGACTCCTCCTTCATCAGGAACCCGTGCGGCAGCGTGTTGTCGTGGAACACGTTGCACGTCACGCGCGTGCCCTGTGCCTGCCAGTCCAGCCACAGCCCGCGCGTGCAGTGGTGTATGTGATTGCGGCGGTAGATCACGTCGATGGCTGCGTGCATCTTGATGCCGCCGATCTCCGCGCCCGCCAGGTTCTGCTTGTTGTTGATGTGGTGTATGTGGTTGTCCTCGATCACGGAGAACACGCCGCCCAGATGGCCCACGATGCCGGTCTGCCCGCAGTCGTGTATGTCGCAGCGGCGCACGGTGTGGCTGCCTATGTTCTCCTTGGTCCAGCCCTCGCGCTGCGCCTGGCATATACAGTCGCGCTCGGTCTGCGTGCCGTCCTTGTACTTCCACTTGAGCCACTTGTTGTCGTTTTCCGGCTGCAGGTACTTGCCCAGCGATATGCCGGAGCACTTGGACTCATAGACCTCGCAGTCCTCGATGATCCAGCCCTTCGACCAGTGCGGGCCGATCATGCCTTCCTGATAGGCGGTGGGCGGCGCCCACTGCGTGGCGGCCTTGCACACGGTGAAGCCCGACAGCGTGATGTAGCCCAGGCCCTC
This sequence comes from Clostridiales bacterium, assembly GCA_015056395.1. Taxonomy (GTDB): domain Bacteria; phylum Bacillota; class Clostridia; order Christensenellales; family Aristaeellaceae; genus Faecivicinus. Next base: position 6,988 of record SVGK01000057.1, on the reverse strand, counting down.
CTTTTCGGGGTAGAAGCAGGCCTTGCGCGCGGTGATCTCGACGTCGTTCTCGTTGGGGTCCAGCCCCTGGAAGTTCGCGGTGATGATCGTGGCGTTCGCCGCCTCGTCCTGCTCGGCGTACCAGCGGTACAGCGAGAAGTCCGGGTCCCAGCTCGCCTGCGAGCGCACGGGCGTGAACACGCCGTCCATGTCCGTGGATTCGTACATGGACTTGCCGTTCAGGAACACGTCGCCGGTGTGCGCGATGAACGAGGCGATGAACCAGTCGCCCGCGACCAGCGTCGTGAACGGGTTGCGGTCCGTGAACAGGCTGTTTTCCACCTTCACGCGCCAGACGTTCCCGGACACATTGACCCAGCCCTTCACGCTTTCCGCGCCCGTGATCACGGCCTTGCGGGGCTCCGTGGCGCGATAGGTGATGCGCGCGTCGGGCGTGCCGCCGCACTTCGGGTCGACGTTTTCTCGGTACACGCCGGGCGCGACCAGCACGGTGTCGCCGGGGCGCGCGACGTCGGCCGCCTGCTGTATGGTGGGGAAGGGATGCGCTTCGGTGCCGTCGCCGGGGAAGGCGGCGCGCTTGTCGACATAATAGGTCATGGCTCTCTCCTCCTTCATATTCATTAACCTTGTACATTATTATAAACGGGAACGGATAAAAATACCACCATGTTTTGTTTGATTCGCAATCTTTAATGAAAGGGGCAAAAGAATTGCGGAGGGCGGTCCGTCCGCCCTCCGCATCGGTGCGATGGGATCAGTCGTGGTGTATCCAGCGTATGCCGCTGCTCTCGGCAAATTCGCGGCCGTAGGAGTCGTACGGCGCCATGATCGCCGCGTTCGAACTGCCGTCGAACGCGTCTGCGGCGATCGAGGTCACGCTGGCGGGGATCAGCACGAGCCTGAGCGAGGCGTCGTTCGCGAACGCGCGGCTGCCGATCGTCGTGCAGCCTTCGGGCACGATCACGAACTGCGCGCCCGTGTTTATGAATGCCTCGGCGCTTATGGTCCTGAGCCCTGCGGGCAGCGAGAGCTTCTTATAGCCCGGGTCGACGAACGTCGTCTTCGCCGCGGAGGTGCTCACGTTGCCGCAGAGGTCCTCCGCCTCGGCCTGCACGGTGTAGTCGGTCCAGGTCTCGCCGTCGTGGTCCGCCGTGTTCACGCGGAACGTGTACGTGCCGGAGGCGGCCGCAGCGGCGTCGTTTATGTACGTGATCAGTATGTCCTGCCCGGCTACGGTGTATGTCTCGCCGTCGCCGTTGTCGGGCGTCCATGCGGTCAGGCGCACTTCGAAGAGCGCGTGGTCGTCCGACGCCTTGACCTGCACGTCGAAGCCGTCGCCATCGGACCCGGTGATCGTCACTGTGGGCTTTGACGGCGCGACGGTGTCGACGTAGATGTCCGGAAGCGCATATTCCGCGGTGACGTTGCCCAGCATGTCGACGGCCGTGACCACGGTGTGATAGGTCCTGTCCGTGCCGCGGCCGGACACGTCGATGTGGAACAGCGCGTCCTTGCTCGAGACGGCGGTGAACATCTGCGAGTCGATCTTCGCCGCGCCGCGCCCCTCGGCGTCGGACCAGGTGATGGCGCGGATCTCGGTCACGCCCGTGCCGCTGTCGGCCGCCGTGACGGCGACGTCGTAGCTGCTTTGGGTCAAGCCGACCACCGTGGCCGCCGTGATGGAGGGCGCGGCGGCGTCCACGAGCACGTTCATCGCGACATCGGTCGAATACGCCGTAGAATTGCCCACGGCGTCATAGGCATACATCTCGACCCTGTAGTTGCCCTTCTCGTCGTTGTGGTCGGAAAAGGCCACGCGGAAGCGCGCCGTGTTCCCGTCCAGCGAAGCGGTACAGCTTGAAGTGGTCGTCCAGTCGGAGGGCAGGTCGTCCTGTCCGTTCGCCTCCGTCCAGACGGCGCACTGCACCCGCGTCACGCCCACGTCGTCGGAGAACGTGCAGACCGCGTCGAAGCCGCTGATGGTCAGGTTCTCGTAGTGGACGTTGCTGACGGTGGGCCTGGTCACGTCCTTCGATTCGAACTTGAGGTAGTTCATCGAGGAATAGCCGTGTACGTTGCCGTAGGTGACGTGTCCCCAGAGGCCGGACGAGCTGCCGCGCCCATTGTAGCCCATCGCCTTGGACACGTAGACCAGCGTGCCCTCGGGTATGGCCGCCAGCTGTGTGTAGCTGTCGCCGTAGCCGTGGCCGTTGTTGAGCCCCAGCGAACCTTTCGTGTTCTCCACGCGGTACCAGCCCGCGTAGGCGGTGGAGCACCTGTCCGTGTCGTCCGTCACGTCCAGATAGTTCATGGCGCAGCAACCGGACACGCCGCCGTAGGTGACGTGGCCCCAGTGGCCGGAGGACTTGCCGCGCCCGTTGTAGCCGGTGGCCTTGGAGATGTACACCGTCGTGCCCTCGGGTATGCTGCCAAGCTGGCGGTAGCCGTTGGATGCGGTGCCGTGGCCCGAGTTGATGGCGAGGCTCCCGCTGGTGTTGCGCACGACGTAATAGCCCGCGTAGCTCGAGGAGCAGGAGCAGTCCGTGGTGGTTGAGCCGCTGTTGCCGCCGCCGCCCGCGTCCGTGGAGTCGGCGGGGGCCAGGTAGTTCATGGCGCAGTAGCCGGACACGCCGTCATAGGTCACGGCGCCCCAGTTGCCCGAGGACTTATTCCAGCCGTTGTAGCCGGTGGCCTTGGAGATGTAGATCTTTGTGCCCTCGGGGATCCTGTGCAGCTGCGTATAGCCGCTGGAGGACGTGCCGGGGCCCGAGTTGATGGCGAGGTTGCCGTCCGTGCCCTTGACGACGTACCAGCCTGCGTACTTTGTATAGAAGGTCGGGAGGACCGGGTCATCCCCGTGGCAGATGAGCTGCTTGTACGTGTTGTAGGAGCCGTAGGAGATCTGCGCCCACTGCGCCTGCGTGCCCTGATAGTGTATCACGACATTGCTGCACTTGTTGAGCGCCCAATTGCCGATCGAGGTGACCGACGTGGGGATATAGAGATAGGTCATGCCGTCACAGCCCGAAAATGCGCTGTTCAATATGGTGGTGACGCTCGAGGGCAGCGTGACGGACTGCAGCGAATGGCAGTAGCTGAACGCGTCGGCGCCGATGACCTTCGGACCGTATTCAAAGGTGACGGTGGTCAGGCAGTCGAGGTAGCCGATCTTTTTCGAACTGTAGCCGCCGTATGCATCGACATAGCCGACATGTCCGACGGCTTCCACGCTGTATGTGGCGCCGTTTACGGTCACACTGGCGGGGATCTTCAGAGATGTCGGGCTGCTCTCGGCGAAATTCATGGTGGCGTTCTGATGCCCGACGATGGCGATCTTGCTCCCGGAGAGCGTGATCTTCGTATTTGTGTTCCCCCAGTACTGCTGCAGGCAACAGTAGCCGCTGGTCGAGATGCCGCAGGCCAAGTCCGCAAGCGCGACGGGCATACAGCCGAGTATGAGTGCCGCGATCAGTATGACACAGAGGTGTTTTCGCAAGTTTATCTTCATATTAAACCATCCCTTTCATGTCATTGTTAAGGAACTTGGTGATATCATAACAGGATGCGCATCCGTCTTCAATCTCAAACACAGATATTCATCAAAAATTAACAGTAAAGCGCCGCCGCCGCGCATTTCACGCGCTTGCCGATTCATGTATAATACATATTGGGTCGGTATGATGATAGACGGGAACGGGTGATGGGACGTCGTTATGCAGATCGAACAAATTAGAAACCTTTTTCTGTCGGATAGATATATAACGATCATGCACTGCATGAAACGCATGGTTGAACGAGGCATTTCGGACAATGCAATAGCATGTTCGATTCAAACAGGAGAAATCATTGAAGAGTATCCGGATGATTTTCCTTATCCGAGTTGTCTGATCTCCGGCAATGGTTTACACATCGTTGTTGCAATGACCGATGAAACGATTTGGCTTGTAACAGCCTATAAATCGGACCCCGAACAATGGGATCCCGCATTGAAAACAAGGAGGACATGATGATGAAGTGTTTTCGCTGTAAAGGCGAGATGCATCGTGCTGTCACGACGTTCACCGCAGAGCCGGATGATTGCTGCATCGTTGTGCGTCACGTGCCGTGCATGATCTGTGATACATGTGGGGAAACGGCGTTCGAGCCCGATGTATCAAGGAACCTGAACAAGATCGTTGCCCAGGCCCGGCAGGCCCTAACGGAGGTCGCCGTGGTACGCTACAGCGATTCCGTCGCATGACGGCCCGTATCCCGAACATACACTGCGTTGCGGCGCACGCGCGCCGCGGAAAGGCGACATAAATATGGCGAAGAAGACGAGCATAGGCGGGCAGGCGCTGATCGAAGGCATCATGATGCGCGGCCCGAAGAACACGTGCATGGCGGTGCGCACGCCCACGGGCGAGATCGTCACCGAAGAGGCGCCCACGAAGGGACAGGACAGGGCGAAGATACTGAAGCTGCCCATCATACGCGGCATATTCAACATGATCGACTCGCTGTCCAGCGGCTACAAATACCTGATGCGCTCCGCGGAACTCTCGGGGCTGGACGCCGAGGAGGAGCGCCTGAAGCAGGAGCGCGGCAAGAGGTGGTACGACGGGCTCGTGGACAAGCTGCTCATGCCCGTGGCGACGGTGCTCGCGCTGGGGCTTGCGCTGGTGCTGTTCTTCTGGCTGCCCATGCAGCTGTGGAACTGGCTGGGCGGCGCGTTCCCGGGCCTCATGGCGCACCACAACCTGCGCGCGATATTCGAAGGCGTGTTCCGCATACTGGTGTTCATCACCTACGTGTGGGCGACCTCGAAGATGAAGGACATACGCCGCACCTACATGTACCACGGCGCGGAGCACAAGACGATATTCTGCTATGAGGCGGGGCTGCCGCTCACGGTCGAGAACGTGCGCAAGCAGAGCCGCTTCCACCCGCGCTGCGGCACGTCGTTCACGATACTGGTGCTGCTGGTCAGCATCATATTCACGATGTTCATACGCGTGAACACGGTGTGGCTCAGGATGCTCATAAAGCTTCCGATGATCCCGCTGATCGTGGGCGTGGGGTACGAGCTGATCAAGCTGGCCGGGCGCAAGGACAATGTCCTCACGCGCATCATATCCGCGCCGGGCATTGCGCTGCAGCACCTGACCGTGTTCGAGCCCGAGGACGATATGATCGAATGCGCCATCACGGCCATGGAGAAGGTCATACCGGAAGACGGGAGCGACGTGTGGTGAGGGGACAGTGAACAGTTAACAGTGAACAATTGGTAGTCAGTGATCGCGGATTTGAATGAGTAATGAGTAATGAGGAATGAGTAATGGATGGCCGGCGGGGCGATGTGTTTCGTTCACGGTTTGGCACAGACCTCCGCACGGTCATCCCATTAGATCAAAAGAGATCGCGCAGCGATCTCTACCGCAACTGTTAACTGTTAATTGTTAATCGTTAATTGTCAACTATCGATCACCGACTGCAAACTCTCAATTCCTCATTCCTCATTCCTCATTCCTCATTCTCCCCAGGGGGTGTTTCTTTGTCTGAACGCAATCGCAGTCGGCGCCGCCGGTATGACCGCACGCCGTTTTCGCGGCGCATGATCTGTCTGCCGCTGCTTGCGCTGGCGCTCACGCTGTACCTTGAGACCATGGCGCGCGGCAACCCGGTGAAGACCGTGCAGTACATCGCGTCTTCGCCGCTGTATTTCCTGTACAACGTGCTGCTGGTGATGACGACACTCGCATTCTCCGAGCTGTTCAAGCGCCGCAGCAGCTGTCTGTTCCTGCTCACCGCGGTGTGGCTGGGACTGGGCATCGCGGCGCGCGTGGTGGCGGTGACGCGCACGCAGCCGTTCACGTCCATGGACGTGATGATCATGAAGGACGGCATCACGCTGACTACGCTGTACTACACGTGGCCGCAGATCATCGCCATGTACGGGGGCATACTGCTGGGCGTCATCGTGCTGATATGGGTGCTGACGCACCTGCCCAGGATGCGCCGCGTGAACTACTGGCGCTCGGGCTCCATATTCGCGGGGCTCACGGTGCTGTGCGTGTGCATAGGCAGCCTCGGCATCAACCAGGGCTGGTTCCCGCGCTATTACGACAACCTGCTCAACGCCTACAGCCAATACGGCTTCGCCACGTGCTTCATGTTCACGTTCGGCGATTCCGGCGTCAAGGCGCCGGAGGAGTACAGCCAGGAGGCGGTCACGTCCATCGTGGACCAGGTCGAATCCGACGCCGCGTCCGTGGAGCCGGTGCACTACGTGTTCAGCGAAAAGGACGACCTAGAGCACCCCAACATCGTCGTGGTGCAGCTTGAATCGCTGATCGACGTGAACACGATCATAGGCGCAAAATACTCCACGGACCCCACGCCCAACTTCAACGGCATCGCGCGCGACTTCACCGCGGGCGAATTGTACGTGCCCAGCATAGGCGGCGGCACGGTCAACGTCGAGTTCGAGGTGCTCACGGGCATGAACCTGGATTTCTTCGGCGTGGGCGAGGTGCCCTACAACACGTATATGCTTAACAACACCTGCGAGACGCTGCCCTATGACCTGAAGGCGCAGGGCTACACGTCCACGGCGCTGCACAACCACACGGGCACGTTCTATTCGCGATATCAGGTCTATCCCAACATGGGCTTCGACCACTTCGTGCCGCTTGAGTACATGCCCTACATCACGTACACGGACGTGGGCTGGTGCCAGGACATGATCATGGCGGACGAGATCATGAAGGCGCTGGACAACTCCGAAAGCCGCGACTTCGTGTTCGCCGTGACGGTGGAGTCCCACGGCAAGTACGACGAGGAATACACCTACACCGAGGGCGACCCGGTGATACTGGAGTTCCCCGAGGAATTGAACGTGGCGCGCTTTTCCAATTATATCCACCTGATCCACGAGACGGACCAGTTCGTGGGCAAGCTCATCAAGGATCTGGAGAACTACGACGAGCCGACCATCGTGGTGCTGTAC
>SVGK01000335.1 GCA_015056395.1 Clostridiales bacterium | reverse complement strand
CACCAGGCAGCCGTTGTGTCCGGTATGGTAAACCTGGCCGTTGGCAAAGCCCGCGCCGAAGCCGTCGGGATAATCGAAGCGGTAGAAGTAGACCTCCGGCTGCGGGTGGTGGTGCGGCGGATAGCTGGACCACTTGCCCGGGAAGTTGAGCACCTCGCCTAAGACCATGTTGGAATAGGGCGCGGACTCGTAGTCGAAGAACGTCTGTATCTCGCGCCGCATACAGCCCTTCAGCTCGCCGTTCGCGCCGGCGTGCTGCACCATGATGTCCTCGGGCGCATAGAGGCGGTTCGCAAAGGCCCTGTCGTTGTCGGTGGACTGCACGTAGAGCTCCGCGTGGGTCTTCGCCGTGATGGTCACCTTCGTGCCGCGGCACACGTGCAGGCACCACGCCGCATTGCGGAACGTGTCCGGCCTGTCGGCCTCCCTGACGACATCGTCATAGGCGAACGTCACCGTGCCGATCAAGAGGTCCACGGCGACCTCCAGCGCGGGCTCCTCGAACGAGTATTCGTCGCCCGGCTCCATCACCAGAAGGCCCACGTTCATGTTCGTATCGTGGTCGTTCTCGCCGCGCGTCAGATAGGGATTGTAGCCGCGCGCGGGTTCCTTTTCAAAATACATAGGGCGTTCCCTCCTCGAGCGATCAGAGTCCCGTGTGCTCACGGATATACTTGCGGGCCTTCATGGCGTACTCCAGCGGGTTCGCCTTGGCCGGATCCTGCTCCGCCTCGACCAGCAGCCATCCCTCGTACTTTGCCTCGCTCAGCAGCGCGAATATCGGATCGAAATCGACGCATCCGTCGCCGGGCACCGTGAACGCGCCGTTGCGCACGGCGGTCAGGAAGCTCCAGCCCTCGGGCGCGACCTTCTTCACCACGTCAGCGCGCATGTCCTTCAGATGGACGTGGCCCACGCGGGAGACGTACTTCTTGAGCACCGAAAGCGGATCCTCGCCAGCGAACGTGAAGTGGCCGGTGTCGTAGCAGAGGAACACCAGATCGGGGTCCGTGTTGGCAAGCATGCGGTCCGTCTCGGCCGCGGTCTGCACGACCGTGCCCATGTGGTGGTGGAAGCACAGCTTGAAGCCCCGGTCCTTTGCGATGCGGCCCAGCCTGTCAAGGCCCGCGCAGAAGCGGTCCCACTCGGCGTCGTCCATCACGTGGCGCTTATCGGCGAGTATGGGCGTATCGGTCTGGCCCTGTATGGAGTAGCTCTGCTCGGACACGTTGATGCGGTTCGCGCCCACCTTGCTCAGGAAGTCGAGCTCCTTTTTGAAGTCGGCCTCGACCTGCTCGATGGGCTGCGTGAGTATGAACGAGGAGAACCAGCGCGACGCGATGCGCATGCCGCGCAGGTCCAGCTCCCACTTGAGCTCCTCGGGGTCTGAGGGGTACTTGTTGCCGATCTCGCAGCCGGTGAAGCCGGCCAGCGCCATCTCGCTGACGGTCTGACGGAACGTGTTCTCGCCGCCCAGCTCGGGCATGTCGTCGTTGCACCAGCCTATGGGGGCGATGCCCAGAAAGACCTTCTCGGAATCAAACATGGTTCTTCTCTCCCTTACAGTTGATCTCTTTGGAGAAAGTACGCCGAACCCCTTTCATGCCCACTGCTCCACAGATACTACCATTATAGCACATCATGGGCGCATATGCCAATAGAAAAATGGTTATGAATTCGGCATAATTTCCATCGAATGACAAATTACGTTGTGCAAAGCGTCAAATCAGTTTCCGATGCCCATCCGCCTTTCCCGGAACGGATATGCGGTCCCGGGGCCGTTTCCAATAAAAAACTTTCATGAACCATGTACGCATTTAACATTCACATGGTATGATACTTGCAAACAGTCGCGCTTTCGACGCCAAAACACGCCCGAATCTGCATTTTTAACGCGGTGCATTATTCATTTTTTACATTCGGCGCTGTTCTCAGCGCGTTTTGAGGGAGCGCGGCGCGAACCGAACGGAGCGACCGGGACAGAGAAAGGAACCATCCAAATGAAAGCATATCCGGAAATGACGACGGAGGAGCTGGAGCAGGAACTGGCGCAGCTCAAGGACGAGTACAAGCGCGTGCAGGCGCTGGGCATGCATCTGGACATGAGCCGCGGCAAGCCGTGCAAGGACCAGCTGGACCTGTCCATGGCCATGATGGACGTGCTGAGCTCGTCCTCGGACCTCACCTGCGAGGACGGCACCGACTGCCGCAACTACGGCCAGCTCACGGGCATCGAAGAGGCGCGCGTGCTGCTGGGCGACATGATGGAGAACAACCCCAACGACATCGTGATCTACGGAAACTCGTCGCTCAACGTCATGTTCGACACGGTGAGCCGCGCCTGGACGCACGGCGTGATGGGCAACACGCCCTGGTGCAGGCAGCCGGAGGTCAAGTTCCTGTGCCCCGTGCCGGGCTACGACCGCCACTTCGCCATCACCGAATACTTCGGCATAGGCATGGTGCCCGTGCCCATGACGCCCACCGGCCCTGACATGGACATCGTGGAAAAGCTCGTGCGCGAGGACGAGACCATCAAGGGCATATGGTGCACGCCCAAGTATTCCAATCCGCAGGGCATCTCCTATTCCGACGAGACCGTGCGCCGCTTCGCGCGGCTGGAGCCGGCGGCGCCCGACTTCCGCATATTCTGGGACAACGCCTACGGCATGCACCACCTCTACGATCACAAGCAGGAC
>SVGK01000334.1 GCA_015056395.1 Clostridiales bacterium | reverse complement strand
GCTGGCTGAGCGGCTGGGGCTCGGCGAAGACGCCTCCGTGCTGCTGATCAGCACGGAGGGCGCGACGGACAGGGAGAACTACAGGCGCATCACGGGCACGGACCCGCGGGAGACTGCGTCGATATAAAGAGGAAAAGCCATGCAGGAATTGTGGACGGATTACATAGAGCCCGTGAGTCCCGGTTTGACGCGCTGTCTGAAGATCGAGCGCGTGACGCTCTCAAAGAGCCGCGGCAATCTGGTCGTGAGGCTGCAGTCTACGCGCCTGCTGACTGCGGCGGAGCGGCGTTCGCTCGAGCAGGGCTTCGCGGCGGGCTTTCCCGGCGTATCGGTACAGGTGCGCGTGCGCTACCACGCGCTCGGGGAAAGGCTGCCGGAGGGCCTCGGCGAGTTGCTGCCCTGCGTGCGCGAACATCTGATGCATCTCTCGCCGGGCTCGGTCTATTTCATCGACTGGAACGCCGGGAACTGGACGATCAGCGGCCGGGACCTGACCATCGCCGTCGCCACGAACGACGGCATGAACTATCTGAAGGCGCAGAAGGCGGACGAAGCCGTTGCAAGGCTCTTCAAGGAGCTGTTCGATTTGGAGCTGCGCCCGCAGATACGCGTCACTGGCGCGGACGAGGCGCGCATGGCGAAGATCGCCGAGGCGCGCCGCAGGGAGAGCGAGGCGCTCAGCATGGCGGCGCGCAAGGATGCGGAGGCGGCGCAGACCCGGTCGAAGTCCGTATCCGGGGACGCGCTGGTGGGCAGCGTGTTCAACGACGCCGTCGTGCCCATGAACAAGGTCACAGAGGACATAGGCCGCTGCGCCGTGCGCGGCGAGGTCTCGAACCTGGAGATCAAGGACGCGAAAAACGGCGCGACGAAGATCGTCACGTTCCAGATGAGCGACAGGCTGGGATCGGTGAACTGCAAGCTGTTCCTCACGGGCCGCAAGGCAGGAGAGGATCCCACACAGCAGGCGGACCGGCTCAAGGGGATCGCGAAGGCGGGGAAGTGGGTCTGCGCCAAAGGCGCCTACCGCTACGACGACTTCAGCCACGAGATGATGCTGATGGTCTCGGACATGATGGAGACGGAGAAGCCCGTGCGCCGCGACAACGCGCCGGAGAAGCGCGTGGAGCTGCACCTGCACACGACGTTCTCGACCATGGATGCCTGCGCCACGGCCACGGACCTGATCAAGCAGGCGAAGGCGTGGGGCATGCCCGCCATCGCGGTGACCGACCACGGCGTGGTGCAGAGCTTCCCGGAGGCATTCGGCGCGGCCAAGGACGCCGGCATCAAGCTGATACCGGGCTGCGAGGGCTATCTGATCGACGACGACGCGGACATCGTGCGGCGCGCGAAGGGCGAGACCATCGACGAAAGCGCCTATGTCGTGCTGGATGTCGAGACCACGGGCCTGAACACGTTCCGCGACGAGATCATCGAGATCGGCGCCGTGCGCTATGAGGACGGCAAGGAGGTCGCTGAGTTCTCCGAGCTGATCGACCCTGGGCGTCCGCTTCCGGAGGAGATCACGAAGCTCACGGGCATCACACCCGCGATGCTGGAGGGCAGGCGCAGGCTTGCGGACGTCATGCCGGATTTCGCGCGCTTCTGCGAGGGCGCGGTGCTGTGCGCGCACAACGCGTCGTTCGACATGGCCTTCTTCAAGCGCGCGTTCGCGCTGATCGGAAGGACGTTCGACTTCACGGCGCTGGACACGCTGGCCCTGAGCCGCAACCTCTATCCGCACTTCAAGAACCACAAGCTGGGCCACATCTGCAAGATGCTCGACATATCGCTGGACAACGCGCATCGCGCCGTGCACGACGCGCGCGCCACGGCGGAGGCGCTCATGCGCATGTTCCAGCAGGCGAAGGAGGAAAAGGGCGTCAAGCGGCTCGTCGAGCTGAACACGTGCTTTCCCATCGACGCGGGCAAGCAGAGCTATCACATCGTGCTGCTGGCGAGTTCGCAGACGGGCATTACGAACCTGTACAGGCTGGTCAGCGAGGCGCATCTCAACTACTTCCACCGCACGCCGCGCATACCGCGCAGCCTGATCGAAAAGTACCGCGAGGGGCTGATCGTGGGCTCCGCGTGCGAATCCGGCGAGCTGTTCCGCGCCGTGCTGAACGGCGAGAGCGACGAGACGCTCGAAAAGATCGCGCGCTTCTACGACTATCTCGAGGTGCAGCCAATAGGCAACAACGCCTTCCTCGTGCGCGAGGGCACGGTCAGGGACGACGAGGGCCTGCGCGATCTGAACAGGCGCATCGTCGCGCTGGGCGACAGGCTGGGCATACCCGTATGCGCCACGGGCGACGTGCACTTCAAGGATCCCACGGACGCGGTGTTCCGCGCGATACTGATGGACACGAAGGGCTTTGACGACGCGGACTTCCAGCCGCCGCTCTACTTCCGCACCACGGACGATATGCTGGAGGAATTCAGCTATCTGGGGCGCGAGAAGGCGCACGAGATCGTCGTCAGAAACACGAACGCCATCGCCGACAGCATCGGCGAGATACATGTGTTCCTGCCGCACCCGGAGGGCAAGGACACCTTCCAGCCCTTCTGGCCGGAGGCGGAGGCGGAGCTTACGTCGCTCACGCTCAACAAGGCGCGCGAGATCTACGGCGATACGCTCCCGGACATCGTGCAGGCGCGCATCGATAAGGAGCTCAAGTCCATATGCGGCTTCGGCTTCTCCACGCTGTACATGATCG
>SVGK01000056.1 GCA_015056395.1 Clostridiales bacterium | reverse complement strand
GCGCAGGCCCGAGATACTGATACTGGACGACAGCGCCTCGGCGCTGGACCAGGCGACGGACAGGCGGCTGCGCGAGGCCATACGCGCGCTTGAGTACAGGCCGACGACGTTCATCATATCGCAGCGCGCCGCGTCCGTGATGCGCGCGGACCTCATCATCGTGCTCGAGGACGGCGCGGTGGCCGGCATGGGCACGCACGACGAACTGATGGAAAGCTGCGCCGTGTACCGCGAGATCTATTCCTCACAATACGGCGGGGAGGTGGGCGCATGAACGGGCAGAGAGAGACGCTTCGCGCGGTGCTGCGCCGCATAGGCCGCTACAAGGCGCTGGTGTTCCTGTCCATGGCGCTGTCGGCGGCGATCGTCGCCGCGACGCTGGCGGTGCCCTACATGGCGGGGCAGGCCATCGACCTGATCGTCAGGGGCGGCATCGACTTCAAGGCCATCGGGAACATGCTCATGCGCATAGCGCTCGTCGTGCTGGCGACATCCGCGCTGCAGTGGGTGATGAACGCCATCAACAACTCAGTCACCTTCCAGGTGGTGCGGGACCTGCGCAGGCAGGCCTTCGAAACGATCGAGCGCCTCCCGCTTTCCTACATCGACAGCCACGCGCACGGCGAGCTGGTCTCGCGCGTGATCGCCGACGCGGACCAGTTCGCGGACGGCCTGCTGATGGGCTTCACGCAGCTGTTCACGGGCGTCATGACGATACTGGGCACGCTGGGCATACTGTTCGCGCGGCACTGGCAGATCGCGCTGGTGGTCGTGGTGGTCACGCCGCTTTCGCTGTTCGTGGCGCGTTTCATCGCCACGCGCACGCACGACATGTTCGTGCGGCAGTCCGTCACGCGCGGCACGCTGACCGGCTATATCGACGAGATGATCGGCTCGCTCAAGGTGGTCAAGGCTTTCGGGCGCGAGGACAGATGCATGGAAGAGTTCGAAAGCATCAATGAGGAGCTGGGCGCGGCGTCGCTGAAGGCGACGTTCTTCTCCTCGCTGACCAACCCCTGCACGCGCTTCGTCAACAGCGTGGTCTACGCGCTGGTGGCGCTGACAGGCGCGCTGGCGTGCCTGCGCGGCACGATGACGGTGGGCCTGCTGACCAGCTTCCTGGCCTACGCCAACCAGTACACGAAGCCCTTCAACGAGATCTCCGGCGTCGTGACCGAGCTGCAGAACGCCATCGCCTGCGCGCAGCGGCTGCTGGACCTGATCGACGAGGCGCCCGAGACGCCCGAACCCGCGGACGCCGTCGCGCTGCGCGATGTGGAAGGGCGCGTGCAGATCGACGACGTCTCGTTCTCCTATGACCACAAAGGCGGGCTCATCGAGCACTTCCGCCTGGACGTGCGGCCCGGGCAGCGCGTCGCCATCGTGGGCCCCACGGGCTGCGGCAAGACCACGCTGATCAACCTGCTGATGCGCTTCTACGACGTGGACGCGGGCGCCGTGCGCGTGGAGGGCCATGACATACGCGCGGTCACGCGCCGCAGCCTGCGAAAGAGCTACGGCATGGTGCTGCAGGAGACCTGGCTCAAGGCGGGCACCGTCGCCGAGAACATCGCCATGGGCAAGCCGGACGCCACGCGCGAGGAGATCGTGGCCGCGGCGAAGGCCTCGCACGCGCACTCGTTCATACGCCGCCTGCCGGACGGCTACGACACGGTGATCGGCGAGGACGGCGGCGTGCTCTCGCAGGGCCAGAAGCAGCTTCTGTGCATAACGCGCGTGATGCTTTGCGTGCCGCCCATGCTGATACTGGACGAGGCGACATCGTCCATAGACACGCGCACGGAGATGAAGATACAGTCCGACTTCGCGCGGCTGATGCAGGGGCGCACGAGCTTCATCGTGGCGCACCGCCTGTCGACCATACGCAACGCGGACGTGATACTGGTCATGAAGAACGGGCGCGTGATCGAACAGGGAGACCATCAGTCGCTCATGGCGCTGAACGGCTTCTACGCGGAGCTGGTCAACAGCAATTGACCCTGCAAACGGAGGTATGACACCATTGATCGTATCGGCGGCCATGCGCACGGACATCCCCGCGTTCTATTCGGAATGGTTCATGCGGCGCGTGCGCGAGGGCTATGTGCTGTCGCGCAACCCGTATGACCCGGGCACCGTGCTGCGCTACAGCCTGGATCCCGCCGCGGCGGACGTGCTGAGCTTCTGCACGAAGGACCCGCGGCCCATGCTGGACAGGCTGAAGGAGCTCAGGCAGTACGCCATGTTCTGGTCCGTCACCGTCACGCCCTACGGGCGGGACATAGAGCCGAACGTGCCCGACTGGCGCGACATGGTCGAGGGTGTGAAGGCGCTCTCGGCGCAGGTCGGCGCGCGGCGCGTACACTGGCGGTACGACCCCGTGCTGCTCACGAAGGACGTCACCGTGGCGTTCCACCGCGCCGTGTTCGCGGAGATGGCCGAGGCGCTGAAGGGGCACGTGAGCGCATGCGTGTTCTCGTTCCTGGACCTGTATGAAAAGACGCGCCGCAACTTCCCCGAGGGGCGCGCGCCCTCCCAACAGGAGCGGCACGCGCTGGCGCGGTCGTTCGCCGAAACGGCGCGCAGGGCAGGGCTGCCGCTCATCAGCTGCTGCGAGGAGCCCGCGCTGGCGCGGTACGGCATAGACGTGTCGGGCTGCATGACGCGCGCCGTGCTCGAGCGCGCGCTGGGCGAAAGGCTGGATCTCGCGGGCGAGACGGGCGTGCGGCAGGCCTGCGGCTGCCTGATCGGCCACGACATAGGCGCCTACAACACCTGCCCCCACGGCTGCCTGTACTGCTACGCCAACTACGACCGCGAGGCCGTGCGCGCGCACATGATGCGGCACGACCCGGATTCGCCCCTGCTGGTGGGCCGGCCGCTGCCGGGCGACCGCATCGTGGACGTCGCCATGCGCCCCGTGCGCACGGGGCAGCTCGCCATGGACCTGGCATGACCGGAGGAGATGATATGCCCATGCGCCATAGCCTTGCGCCCGTCTGGCGGCGCTTCTCGCGCCACCGCGTGGCGGTGGTGTGCCTCGCGCTGCTGTGCGCGATGATACTGGCGGCGGCGTTCGCGCCGCTGACCGCACCCTATTCGCCGACGAAGCCCGTGGGCGCGTTCTCGGACCCGCCCAGTCCGGAGCACATACTCGGCACGGACAAGATCGGGCGCGACATGTTCTCGCGCATACTCTACGCCATGCGCGAGAGCCTGCTGGTCGGCTTCCTGGCCACGGCCATATCCACGGCGCTGGGCGTGCTGCTGGGGCTGGTGAGCGGCTGGGCGGGCGGCGCGGTCGACAAGGCGATCATGGGCTTCACGGACATGGTCATGTCGTTTCCGTACATACTGCTGGTGCTGGTCGCCGCGGCGATATTCGAGCCCGGGCTTTTGTCCATCGTGCTGATACTGGGCTTTGTGGACTGGCCGGGCGTGGCGCGGCTGGTGCGCGGCAACGTGCTCTCGCTGCGCGAGACCAACTTCATCAAAAGCGACATCACCGCGGGTATGCCGATAACGCGCATACTGTTTTCGGAGCTGCTGCCCAACACGATCGCGCCGGTGCTGGTCTACGCCACCAGCGTGTTCGCGCTCTCGATACTGGACGAGGCGGCGCTCTCGTTCCTGGGCATGGGCATACAGCCGCCCACGCCGTCGCTTGGGAACATGCTGAACGGCGCGGAGTCGCTCAGCGTGCTGACGGGCAAGCCCTGGCTGTGGGTGCCCGCGGGCACGGCCATCGTCATGCTGGTGGTGTGCATAAACTTTGTGGGGGACGCGCTGCGGGACGCGCTGGATCCGCGCAACGCGGACTGAGGGGACGACGATTAAAATGAAGAACGATCTGATAAGCCAGTCTTCGGAATTCGACTGCGGGCCTACGTCGCTGGTCAACGCCATACGCTTCCTCTATGAGCGGGAAGAGGTGCCGCCGGCGGTGCTCAAGCACATATGGGCCATGGGCAACGACACGTTCAACGAACAGGGGCACCCCGGCAAGCACGGCACGTCGAAGGCGTCCATGCGCTACATGGCGGAATGGCTGAACGCCTTCGGCCGGGGCTGCGGCTTCCCGATACGCGCGCGCTTCCTCGAGCTGGACGGCGCGGTGATAACGCCCGGCGGCGACGTATGGGCGTGTCTCACGCGCGGCGGCTGCGCCGTGATGCGCTGCCACTCGGGCGGCTATGGACACTACGTGCTGCTGACCGCGATACTCTCCGAGACGGAGCTGGGCCTGTTCGACCCCTACGACGAGGAGCCGGAGCCCCACGAGGAACCCTGGCGCTGCGTAGCGGACGAACCGAAGCGCATGAACCGCGCCGTGGACCTGAGCGTCATGAACCGCTTCGACAAGGCGGACTACGCCATGGGGAAGCGCGAGGAGCGGGAGATACTGCTGGTGGAGCGCGGCGAAACGCATGAGGCGTGAGCGGACAAAACGAGCGGATGCCGTTCTCAGCATTCACGGGACGATATGATGAAGCTGAAAGGCGAGAGGATCGAACTGCTGGCACATGCGTCGCAGGTGAACACCAACGGCTATGCCGTCACAACTCTGACAGGGCAGGCGGGGCAGAAACCTGGCCTGCCGCGTTTTTTTGTTGCGTAATGCCTTTTTATGGTATCATTTTATGGGTGAATACAAGTCTTTCAGGGCGGTGTGAATATGAACGATGTACAGCAGCGGGCAGCGGCAAAGCACTTTGCCGAGTATTGGAACGGCAAGGGCTATGAAAAGGGCGAAAGTCAAAAGTTTTGGCTGTCGCTGTTGGGTGATGTGTTCGGCGTGGAACATGCCGCTGAATACATTACGTTTGAAGACCAGGTGCACCTTGACCATACCAGTTTCATTGACGGTTATATCCCGGAAACTCATGTGCTGATAGAGCAGAAAAGCATTGACAAAGACCTGAGTTTGTTCAGCGATGAAAACATTGAAATTCCCCGGTTCAATCCTGAAATCTATGACCTGCTGCTGAACAAGGCAAGCGCGGCGTTTGACTGGAGTGAAATAAGCCCGACCATATTCGGCGCTGTGTTTGAAAGCACGTTGAACCCGGAAACCCGGCGCAAGGGCGGAATGCACTATACCAGCATTGAGAATATCCACAAAGTCATTGACCCGTTGTTCCTGAACGATCTTAAAGCGGAATTGGAAACCATAAAGGCTATACAGGTACAGCGGACGCGGGAACAGTGTTTGCGTGCGTTTCAGGATAAAACCGCGTCCCTGCGTTTTTTGGAAAAAACCCTGCTGAATTTGATACAATCGTATGATACGACGCAAAGTGATGGAATAGTTGCACCCCCCAATAAACTGCGGATGCTTCAATATTGATCCTCGCTGCATGAATACAAAGACCATGAGTCTTTATTTTTTTGTGTCACAAGCGGCTATCCGCTTGCTTTTTTACCCTTTCTGAGTGAGTAATTGGGAAAGCTCGCAGGAAAGGAGAGTTTTAAGATGAACAGGTACGTCAAAAGTCAAATCATCAATCTGCATTGCGAGGGGGTTCGATACGTGGATATCAGCCGCCAGCTGAAGATCCCCGTTTCCACCATTAAGTCCTTCATCTATCGACACCAGGCAGATGTCGAGGCGGCAATGGACAACCTCCCGACTTGCCCTCGTTGTGGGGCACTGGTGCCAAAGATGCATTTCAAACCGAGGCGATTCTGCTCAGACAGATGCAGGATTCTTTTCTGGAAGGAACATCGGGGCGAGTGTAAGCATACCTCGATGGTGCCCTTTGCCTGTAAGATGTGTCAAGGTATCTTCATGGATTATGCCGGGAGAAACAGACAGTATTGCAGTCATAGTTGCTATATTCAGGCTCGATACGGGGGTGGTTCGATTGACGAAGCGGCAATTCAGCAATGAAACGCGATTCCAGGCAACGCTTCACTTTCTCAGGAGAATTCTGGCGGCAGGCATTTTTACGGAGGATGAATACCGGCGTTGCTTCACGATGATGATCGACAGATATAATCCCGTCATCGGTAGGATTATGAGCTGACCGGACGAGCAGGAAAGCGCCCCATCGCATTGATGAGGCGCTTTCCTGCTCGTCCGGTCAAATCTTGATTTCCGTCCCATCGCGGAAGGTGAACCGAACATCTTCTTTGGAGTAAACGGTCACATGATCCAGTAGTATTCCCCATAGGGTTGAGTCAAATTATTAGGTTTTGTTATGCACCTCGCGATAGGGGCTTATGCACCCCGTGAAAGATATAAAAGTCAATCTTCCTCTATCTTTGGCAATCGCATATTTCCTTACATGCTTATTTTACCCTTACGTCCGGGTTTTTCTCACCGAACTTTTCCTTGAGCATCTCGCAAATCTCGCTGCGTTCCTTTCCCTGCTTCTCCATGTGCTTAATGGTCTTATATGCAGCAAACAGTGTGGAGGGGCCAATTTCGCTGCTGAAATAGCCGATGCCCTGGTTCCAGGCCAGCAGTTCAAACACGTCGTCCAGCGCCGCGCTGTCCAGCCCGTGGATGTAGGCCTTGACCAACTCCCGAGTCGCCTGGCGCATGCGACCCGCGCCGACTGCATTGGTAAGCGACAGCAACAGCCGGATCTCATAGGGCAGGTGGCGCTTGCTGTCGTTCCAGGTCAGATCCCAGAAGGAGACCGCGACCTGTCCCAGTTCCTCGTCGATCAGCAGCATGTTCGTCAAAGCGGCCGGGCGCATGGGGATGTCCTTCTCTTCCCGCTTCACCTCCACGCGATAGAACCAGGCGTGATACTCATGTTCCGCGACCTGTTCCGTATGATGCTCGAAGCCCAGCCCCTCCATGACCTCATACAGCGGAATCGGATCGAAGGACTGGATCACCTCGAAACCATCTCCCACATTCATTCCGGAGGCCTGTTTCTTAAGCCCCGGAAAGAAATTCCCCTGTATGCCCCGGACATCCATTTTCTTGAATTCCTTGGTCTTATCTTTCCAATCCATATAACTCATGGTACTTTCCTCCCTCTGGTTCATGTTGGTATTATCATATCGAGTTTTTGATGTTCTGTATGTTGGAAATCCAACGGAGTTTGTTCGACAGTCTCTTAAATGTTAGTTAAATCTAATTACAGACAATCGCCAAAGGGCATGGCAGTGCTATAATGGCAGCAGCGAACGACAACTGAGGTGAAAACGATGAAATTCAAGCCTGCCATATGGATACTGATGACGAGCCGCATGAAGAAGGGGCTGAAGCTGTACCGAAGCGACGGCGACGCGCTGATCAGGAAGGCAAAGCCCATATACCTGGATCTGTTGAGCAAGGTGGAAGGCGTCAGCGACGACAACCCCATGGCAAAGAATATCACCATGTCCTTCGTCGTCATCGCCGTATGGCTGGCCAGCGAGCGCACGATAACCCCGGAGCAGATGGGCCGGATCACGGAGGTCATGCTGGATATACCGCTGCTGCGGACCTTCGCGGGCATGATCGACATGAATACGGAGAAGGGGATACAATCCTTTGGCAAAATGATCCACAGGAGCGCGGATTGGGCAAAGAAGCATCCGGAGGACTGGAACACTTGGGATTTTCACTTCGACGAGCATCTGCACAGGGATGGCTTCTACTACCACTTTAACCATTGCCCCATTGCCGACTTCTGCCGGAAATACGGCTATGAGGAGATCAACCCGGTACTCTGCAATATCGATCACATCACCATGGCCATGATGCACTCCCGGCTGATCCGCGAGCATACGATCGCAGAAGGTTCTGGCATCTGCGACTATTGGACGGTCGGAGACAAGGTCAGAAATCCACAGTGATATCAATGGGGGAGCCCGCGTTCATTTCGCAGGCTCCCTCTCATTTATTTGCGCTTCTGCGCCGGGGGCGATCATGCCACTTCCTTCTGATAGGCCAGTTCCCACTCGCCCTCAAGATCCGTCAACGTGAGCGTCAACCCGTCGTCGGACAGGGTATAGCGCGAAGACTCGGCTTCTCCGTCTGCCGTCACGGCCACATAGTAGTCCATATAGAACATGTAGCCGTACTCAGAGGTCATCATACCCTCGTACCAGGTGCAGCCGGTGCCGTCTTCTTTGAGCTCCATGGTGATGGTGCCCTGCGTCAGACCTTCCTCCGCAAAGCCGGGATAATCCGCAACGTTCAACGACCAGCGCCCGATGAAAGGCGCATTGTCCTTCACGGTGGATTCTTCCGCAAAGGCGCAGGGAATGGCGCACAGCACAAGCACCAGGGCGACAACGAGGGACAGGATTCGGTTTTTCATGGGGATTCCTCCTTGTATAGATTTGTATGATAAAGCGCATCGCGCCTTAGCATCGGAAATACTCAGTCCTCAAAAATCAGGGAGAACAGCAGTCCGAACAGACTGTCCTGCGTGCGTAGGTATGCCGCTTCGTGCAGTTGATCCCTCGATTCCGCTGCCAGCGCTGCCAGCTTCAGCAGATTGGCGATCACGCCGTAGTCAGGTTCCTCCCTCACGCCCTCCACATGATTAAAAATGGCGGACAGGATGGCCGTCTCTTGCGCAATGTCAGGCTTCACCGCCTCCGGCACCTTTGCACGGATCTTCACGATGTCCTCGGGCGTCAGGTACTGATAGGCGCTCTCCTCGCTGAATATGATCTGCCGGAACATGGCCTTTGCCTCTTCGACCGTCAGTTTCTCCCTGCCAGCCAGAAGTTCACCTATCTTCGCTTTGAAGTCGCCCCGCTTGTATTCGATGGCCTGACAGACGTATGCCTCCTTGGAGTCGAAGAAGTTGTAAAACGTGCTCTTGCCGATCCCGGCGGTGGCGGTGATCTTCTCCACGGACATGTGCGTCATGCCATACTCGCGGAGCAACGGAATGCCCGCTTCGAGCATCCGTTCCCGCAGCTGTTCGCGCTCATCTGTATCAAAAACCCGGATTGGCATATGATTCATCCCTTATGCGAATTATATTGATTTTTGTTCGCATATTGAGTTTAACATAACTAACTCTCGATGTCAACAGGATAATTAGTTAAATCTAATCTCGCGAAGCAAGACAGACGACAGCCCTGTGCTGCCGCCTGTCTTTGACTTGATTCTGTTATTCTATACTCATGCCGCCTTCGCAGGCAATATTCACCGCACAGGCCGGATCGCCTACCACGGCATCCACATGCGCGCCGCCGCCGGTGATCGTTCCGGACACGGCGCAGTCGCTGATGACAAACGACGACATCACATCGCTGCCTTCCATCATTTCCTTGCCCGCGCCCACAAGGCCGCCGACGGAATCAGTGGATGCGGAGACTTCAAGCGTCACGTTCTCTACCTTGCAGCCGACAATCTGCGCGGGGTTCTCGGGGTCATAGCTCCCGGCAAAGCCCAGCAGGCCGCCCACCAGGCGATTGTCCTCGCCGGTAACGCGAATGGAGGTATCGCTGGCAGTGCAATTCCTGATTTCGGGAGCGCCCCAGGGTGCGCCGCAGAGCGCGCCGAAGCCCCAGGTGGCGTTGCCTTCGGCGGTGATGCTGCCGCCGTTCGCCTGGCAGTTTTCGATGGAGCTCATCGTGGTGCCACCCGCGATCAGGCCTGCACAGGCACCATCGTCACCCACCGCGGTGATGTCCGCCGTGGCGGAGCAGTCGGAGATCAGGTCGAAGCCGGTGCCCACAATGCCGCCGATGCCCTGCATGCCGGCCAGGCTGTTCTTGCCGGTCAGGGTGATGTCGGAAACCTTGCAGCCCATGAATTGCAGGCCCACAGCGCCGCCGACGAGATACCCGCCAGTCACGT
This sequence comes from Clostridiales bacterium, assembly GCA_015056395.1. Classification (GTDB taxonomy): domain Bacteria; phylum Bacillota; class Clostridia; order Christensenellales; family Aristaeellaceae; genus Faecivicinus. Next base: position 2,511 of record SVGK01000056.1, on the reverse strand, counting down.
TCACATTCTCCAGCGTAAAGCCGCCGATATAGGCCTCGCTCCGCTCCGTGCCGCTGGCGCAGCCGAACAGCCCGGCTCCCATCGGCGCGGCGCTGGCGACGGTCAGGTTGGAAATGGTGTGGCCATCGCCCTTAAAGGTGCCTGTAAAGGCGTAGTCTGGGTGGGGCACCTCGGCGTCCTCCGGCGCATCGGACAGGGACTGGAACGCGCCGATGGGGTCCCAGTTCTCATAGCCGGAAAGGTCGATATCCGCGGTCAGGATGTAGTGTGCGGTCAGATCGTCGCGGACGCGATCCAGCTGCTCCGCCGTGGCGATCTGCCAGGGATCCTCCGCCGTGCCGCTGCCGCCTTCAAAGGTCGTCTCCGCGGACACACCTGAAAGCATTGCCAATACCAAAAGGGTCACAAGGGAAATCAGGCTCCATCTTCTGAACATATTCAGGTCTCCTCTCAATGGTCGAAAGCTTCATTAGCTAACACTAACCATTCTAAGAGGATATTATCCACTTGAAAAGCCCAAATCCCGCTCAATTCTACCCAAATTCAGTAATCTTTCGGAAGAACGCCAAAGCGACGCCGGAACGCCTCAGAAAACTGGCTGTGCTTGGCATAGCCTACCCGCTCAGCGACCTCAGCAACGCTCATCTGCCCGGATGACAGCAGCCGCGCGGCTTCCTCCAGTCTGGCTTCAATGACACAGGCATGGATGGATACGCCGTAAGCCCGTTTGAAATCCCGACTCAGCTTGGACGTGCTCACGGCATATTCCCTGGCAAGCGTGGCGATATCCAGCACCGAGGAAGCATCTGCTTCAATTCTGTCCCGAACAGACCGAACCGCCGACAAATCATCCGGGTGCAATCCGGCATGCCCGTCAAAGCCCAGCGCCTGTTCCAGACACAGTGCCATCAGCTCATGTGCGCGGCATTCCAGGCGCATCAGGCCCAGACCGCCAGTTCTCCCAAGTCCGTCAAAGCTGTCCAGCAATCGACGTATATCCCTTGTGATGGGAAAATCCCGACCGTCGAGGGACTGAACAAGCCCGCCAATATCCATCCCCGGAAGATAAGGTTGGATCATACTCATCGCCTGACCTCGCGCAATGCTGACCTGGTGAAAGGCATAGCCATACCCGGAGCCGTAGCACATGCGCTCCGTCGTGCCGTTTCCAATGCACAGGCAGGCGTGCGATGATCGGACGCAGAAGGTTTTGCCTGAATCGTTCTGCCATTCGACCCCTTCCCCCAGACAGAACAGCAGGCGCATCTCATCTCCGACTGCGCCTTCCACAGGCGTATCCCGATGATAGCGCATTTCCCATGCGGATAGGCTAACGCCCTGGGGTGTACGGACCCGCGCGATATGTCCGTCGCCCACATCCTCGGGAAGCCGTGCTTCGAGACTGGGCGAAATCTGCATCCTGCGGTAAAGCTCAGCCAGCGATTCTCCCATATGCTCTACCACCTCTCCCCTGTATCAGCACTGGCATGCGAAAGAAGAACAACGAAGCGCTGCATCCTCCTGTGTACTGCATATTGAGCTCAAATCAAAAACAGGATGAACAGGCCAAGGTACATCACAGCACCTGCGATATTTCCTGCGCCCGGAATGTTGAACGGTGCCTGTACCAGAAACAGCGGCAGGAGATTGAACACGCAGGCCCACGCGGGAAGCGGCGTCATTCCCGTCACCACCGGTATGAAATGCGCAATCGAGAACAGGATGATCCCTGCGTAGCAGCCGATCATCACCGCCGAGGTTTTTCCGAAGAAATCGGCGGTCAGCTTTCGCCCTTTTTCGGTATGATCGCTTTTGATGTAGATCCATTCCGCCGCGCAGCCCAGTACGTGATGCGCCAGGCCGAAGGTATAGATCATCGCCGCGCCGACGATCATGATATTCGCCCACAGGGCGGAATACGGGCGCATCCAGATTCCGAGCACAAGATATCCGAAGAACTGCATGAACATGGCGAGCGTGCCGAGAATGATCGAACGCAAGGGTTCGCTCTCCGGCTTCGTCGTGAAGAGCTTCGCCATCCGTTTGTTGTCCTTTATATCAGAATAGCTGAAAATACCGCCAGGCGTACAGAGCAGCAGTCTGTCGGCGTATACGCAAAGGACGTGTCCGAGCATTGCTATCATCAAGATCCAGCTGTGTTCCATAATTATGCCTCCGCACTACTTTTTTCAGCGCAAAGCGAAAGGGCTTCCTGACCGGTCACCATTTGAATACAGCAAGTCTGTTATTCATATTTTTACCGATGATTGCAAACAGCTTGCCTCGGATCGTGTATTTCTTCATTTCCTCGTTATAGCTGGTCTCCGAAACCAGCGTCATGCGCGGCTCCAGTTCCAGATATTCCCTGCCGCTTTTCGTACCCCAGCCGAAAGTCGCATTGGTGTTTTTGACCGCATCATGGTGCTTGCTGTTTTTCTCCAAAAACGGAGAATGAAGCTCCGCCAGCAGATAACCATGCGGAAAGCAGTCGCACAGCATGTTCAGGCATGT
>SVGK01000055.1 GCA_015056395.1 Clostridiales bacterium | reverse complement strand
GCTCAGCACCACGCACTGGTCGCCGTAGCGCTTCGCCGCGCGGCCGATCAGGTCCGGGTCGCGTATGGCGCCCGAATTGACGGAGACCTTGTCCGCGCCGCACTTGAGCACGCGGTCGAAGTCGTCCAGCGAATTGATGCCGCCGCCCACGGTCAGCGGTATGAACACCTGCGACGCGACGTCCTTCAGAAGGTCCGTGAAGAGCCTGCGCCCCTCGTAGCTGGCGGTGATGTCGTAGAACACCAGCTCGTCCGCGCCGGTGTCGTTGTAGAAGCGCGCCATCTCGACCGGGTCCGCCACGTCGCGCACGCCCTCGAAGTTGACGCCCTTGACCACGCGCCCGTCGCGTATGTCAAGGCACGGTATGATGCGCTTTGCGATCATGTCTCTGCCCCCCTTGCGATGGCCAGGCAGCGCCTCAGGTCGAGCTTGCCCTCGTACAGCGCCTTGCCCACGATGGCCCCGTGCAGCCCCATGTCCCTGAGCGCCGCGATGTCGCTTTCGAAGCTCACGCCGCCGGACGCGATCACGTCGAGGCCCTCTATGGACGAGAGCGTGCGGTAAAGGGGCAGGTTCGCGCCCGCCAGGCAGCCGTCGCGGCCTATGTCCGTGTAGATCACGGTGCCGACGCCCGCGTCCGCGAGTCTCCTGCAAAAGTCCACGCCCGAAAGCGCGGTCGTCTCCTCCCAGCCTGACACGGCGACCATGCCGTCCCGCGCATCCACGCCCACGGCGATGGCCGAGCCGTAGCGCGCGGCCATGCGCTCGACGAACGAAAAGTCGCGCACGGCGACGGTGCCCAGTATCACGCGCCTGACGCCGTAGTCAAGGTACATGGCGATACGCGCCTCGTCGCGTATGCCGCCGCCCACCTCGGTGAACAGCCCCACGTCCGTGAGGCTTCGTATCGTGGCGGCGTTCTGCGGCACGCCCCTGCGCGCGCCGTCCAGGTCGATCACGTGCAGGCACGCCGCGCCCGCCTCTTTGAATCCCCTGGCCGTCTCGGCCGGGTCCGACGCGTAGGTCACGCGCCTGTCGTAGTCGCCCTTCGTCAGGCGCACCACGCTGCCATCCATCAGGTCGATGGCCGGATAGATCTTCATGCGCCCTTCCCCTCCGTTTCCACGAACGCGCGCAGCAGCGAGAGACCCACGGCGCCGCTCTTCTCCGGGTGGAACTGCGTGCCGTAGACATTGCCCGCGCGCACCACGCCGGTCACGGGTATCGTATAGTCGGATGTCGCCAGCGTCGCCTTGGCGCAGCCCTTCGCGTAGTAGCTGTGGACATAATAGACATAGCCGCCCTTCGGGAAGTACCTGAAGAACGGATCGTCCCGCACGATGTCGAGCCTGTTCCAGCCGATGTGCGGCACCTTGTAGCCGGGCGCGATGTCGTCTATCAGCGGGCACACCTCGCCGGGGATCAGCCCCAGCCCCTCGTGCGTGCCGTACTCGTGGCTTCTTTCGAACAGCATCTGCATGCCCAGGCATATGCCCAGCACCGGCGTGCCCGCGCGCGCCATGTCGATCAGCGTCTGCCACATGCCCGTGTCGCGCAGCTTGTCAGCCGCGTCGCTGAACGCGCCCACGCCCGGCAGTATCACGCTGTCCGCGCCGGCCAGCTCCTCCGGCGTCTTCGCGAGGAAATGCTCCGCGCCCAGCGCCTTCACAGCGCTCGACAGCGAATATATGTTCCCCACGCCGTAGTCAACGATCGCAAGCATGTCCTTTTCCTCCTCACAGCACGCCCTTCGTCGACGGTATCTCGTCGGCAAAAGCCTGCTCTATGGCCACGGCCTGCCTGAGCGCGCGCCCGGCGGCCTTGAACATGCCCTCGACGATGTGGTGGCTGTTCTCGCCGGCCAGCAGCTTGAAGTGCAGGCTCGCGCCCAGCGTGCGGCTCACCGCCAGCCAGAACTCCTTGACCAGCTCCGTGTCGAACGTGCCGATCTTCTGAGACGGTATCGCGCAGTCGAAGCCCAGATATGCGCGGCCCGAGATGTCGACCGCGCACAGCACCAGCGCCTCGTCCATGGGCAGCACGACGCTGCCGTAGCGCTGTATGCCCTTCATGTCGTCAAGCGCCTGCCTGATGGCCGTGCCCAGCGCGATGCCCACGTCCTCCACGGAATGGTGGTCGTCCACGTGCGTGTCGCCCTTGCACTTCACGTCCAGGTCGAAGCGGCCGTGGCGCGCGAAGAGGTCCAGCATGTGGTCCAAAAAACCCACGCCCGTGTCGTTGTCGTATGCGCCGCGCCCGTCCAGCGCGATGCGCAGCATGATGTCCGTCTCGTTCGTCTTCCTGTGGAGCTCCGCCTGTCTCACGCGCCCATCCCCTCTTCGATGATCTCTTTCACGGCCTTCACAAGCGCCGCCATGTCCTCGTCCGTGCCCACCGATATGCGCAGCCAGTCGCGTATCGTGTCGGCGTCGAACCAGCGCACAAGTATGCCCTTCTCCCTGAGCCTTGCGTACACGCGCTCGCCGGGGAGATCCGGCACGTTCACGAACAGGAAGTTCGCCCTGCTGTCCGTGACCGCGCAGCCCAGCACCTTCAGCGCGGCTGCCGTGCGGTCGCGCGTGGCGGCGATCCTGTCGCAGCACGCGCGGAAGTACGCCTCGTCCCGCATGGCGGCGGCGCCCGCAAGTATCGGCAGCCTGCCCAGGTTATAGGGATTGAAGGAATTGCGCACGGTCTCCAGGTCGTTGATGACCGCCGCGCTGCCCAGCGCGAAGCCTATGCGGCCGCCCGCCAGCGAACGGCTCTTCGAGAACGTCTGCACCACGAGCAGGTTCTCATAGCGGTCGATCAGCCCCACAGCGCTCTCCGCGCCGAAGTCGACATACGCCTCGTCGACCAGCACCACGTCGTCCGGGTGTGCGGCGAGCATCCGCTCGATGTCGCAAAGCGGCAGCGCGAGGCCGGTGGGCGCGTTCGGGTTCGCGATCACGACGTTCTCGCCCGGCTCGAGGAACGCCTCGACATCTATGGTGAAGTCGTCCTTCAGCGGCACCGCGCGCGCCTTCAGCCCGAACAGGTTTGCGAACACCGGATAGAAGCCGTAGCTGACTTTCGGGAACGCGACGCCTTTTTCCCCGTTGAACGCCTGGAACGCGAACGCCAGTATCTCGTCCGAGCCGTTGCTCACGGCCACCTGGTCGAGCCTGAGCCCGTAGCGCTCCGCGATGGCTTTGCGCAGCTCCAGCGCCGTCGGGTCGCTGTAGAGCCTCAGGTCGCGCACGGCGGCCTCGTCGATGGCCCTGAGCACCTCGGGGCTGGGCGGATAGGGGTTTTCATTCGTGTTGAGCTTTATGAACGCCCTGTCCCTCGGCTGTTCGCCGGGCACGTAGGGTTCGAGCGCGGCAAGGCGCGCATCCATGAAGCGGCTCATCGGCTCAGTCCTCCTCGAAACGGCTCTCTATGCTGCGGGCATGCCCCTCCAGCCCCTCCGCGCGCGCGAAGCGCGCCACGTGCGGCGTGACCTGCCTGAGCGCCTCTTTGGAATAGTACAGGAAGCTCGACTTCTTTACGAAGTCGTCCACGGACAGCGGGCTCGAGAAGCGCGCCGTGCCGCTGGTGGGCAGCGTGTGGTTGGGGCCGCCCAGATAGTCGCCCAGCGCCTCGGGCACGTTGCGCCCAAGGAACACGCTCCCGGCGTTCACGACCCGGTCAAGCAGCGCGAACGGATCCTCCACGCACAGCTCCAGGTGCTCCGGCGCTATGGCGTTTGAGGCCTCCACCGCCTGATCCAGCGTATCGCACAGCAGTATCTTGCCGTTCTGGTCGATGCTCTCGCGCGCGATGTCGCGCCTGGGCAGAAGCTCGATCTGCCGCTCCAGCTCGCGGGCCACCTCCGCGGCCAGCCTTTTGGAGGGCGTCACCAGCACGGCGGTGGCGAGCCTGTCGTGCTCCGCCTGCGAGAGCATGTCCGCCGCGACGCAGCGCGCGGAGCAGCCATCGTCGGCGATCACCAGTATCTCGCTGGGGCCCGCGATCATGTCTATGGCGACGAGGCCGAACACCTTGCGCTTCGCCGTCGCCACGAATATGTTGCCCGGGCCCACGATCTTGTCCACCCTGGGCACGCTCTCCGTGCCGTAGGCCAGCGCCGCCACGGCCTGCGCGCCGCCCATCCTGAACACCCTGTCCACGCCCGCGACCTTCGCCGCCGCCAGTATGGGGTCGGGTATGCGGCCGTCCCGGCCGGGAGGCGTGACCATGACCAGCTCTTTGACGCCCGCGATCTTTGCGGGTATGGCGTCCATGAGCACCGTGGAGGGGTAGCTCGCGGTGCCCCCGGGCACGTAGAGGCCCGCGCGCTCTATGGGCTGGTAGCGCTGCCCCATCATCGTGCCGTCTTTGCCGGTGATCACGAAGTTCTCGTGCAGCTGGTGACGATGGAACTCGCGTATGTTTTCCGCGGCCAGCTCGAGCGTACCGGCGAGGTCAGGGTCGATGCGGCCCCACGCGGCGTCGATCTCGTCCTGCGTCACGCAGAGCGTGTCCGTGGTCGGGCAGTCGAACTTCCGCGTGTACGCGAGCACGGCCTTGTCGCCGTTTGCGCGCACGTCCGAAAGTATGCCGTCCACGATGGCGTCCACGTTCTTTTCGTCGCGTATGTCGCGCATGAGTATGTCGCGCGTCGACACCTCGGAAAGCCTGTACGTGCGGATCATGCTCCCGCCTCCTTCTCGATGGCGGCCTTCAGGCGGCCGACCATCTCGTCCACCTGCGCGCCCTTGAACTGATAGCTTGCCTTGTTGGCGATGAAGCGCGCGCTGATCGGGAATATCTCCGTGCGCACGCTCAGGTCGTTCTCCTTGAGCGTCTTGCCGCTTTCGACGATGTCGACGATCACGTCGCTCAGTCCCAGCAGCGGCGCAAGCTCGATCGAGCCGTTCAGATGGATGATCTCGATCTCGCGGCCTATGCCCGCATAGTAGCGCTTGGCGATGTTGACGAACTTTGTCGCCACGCGCAGCGTCACGTCGCGCTGGTCGACGTAGCCGTTCTTCGCCGCCACGCACATGCGGCACCTGCCAAGCCCCAGGTCCATCAGCTCGTACACGTCCGGGCGGCTCTCAAGCAGTATGTCCTTGCCAACGATGCCTATGTCCGCGGCGCCGTGCTCGACGTAGATCGCCACGTCCGAGGGCTTCACCAGGAAGTAGCGCACCGACCGGTCCTCGCTCTCGAACACGAGCTTGCGGCTTTCGTCGAACGCCTCTCGGCAGTCGTAGCCCGCGCCGGCCAGCAGCCGGTATACCTGATCGCCCAACCTTCCCTTGGGCAGCGCGATGTTCAGCATTCGTCAAGCCTCCCTTCGCAGTAGCGCACGACACGGCCGAAGCGCAGGTGCTCGGGCTTCGTGCGCTCCACGCGCACGCGCTCGCCCTGCTCCGTGAGCGCGCGCACGCACGCGAGCAGGCCCGCCACGTCGTCGTCCTCCGCGAGCACCAGCGTGTCCGCGTCCAGATCCGCCCTGTCGCGCGGCAGGCGCTTCAGATCGTCCAGGTACAGCGCGAAGCCCACGGCGCACGCGTCCTTGCCGAGCTTTTTCATAAGCCCGTCATAGCGCCCGCCGGAGAGCACCGCGCGCGGCAGCCCGGCCAGATAGCCCGCCATGATGATGCCGTCGTAGTATTCAAGGTCGCCCTGCAGCGTGAAGTCCAGCCGCACGCCGTCTTCAAGGTCCGCGGCCCGCACGGTCTCCTCCAGCTGGTCCAGTGCCTGCGTCATGCCCACGTTCAGGCAGAGCCTGCGCGCCCGCTTCACGGTGTCGGCAAAGCCGCCCGCAAGGCCCGTCAGCTCTCCCAACAGGTCCAGCCCCACGCGGCCCACGCCCGCCTCGCGCGCGGCCTCCGTCACGCCATGGGCGCTCTTCATCGAAATGGCGTCCGTGACGCGCCGCGCGAGCGCGTCCTCGAGGCCGAGCGCCTCGAAAAGCCCCGTCAGGAAGCCCATGTGCGAGACGCTCAGCACGTATTCGGGGCCTATGGCCGCGAGCGTCCGCTCGGCCAGCGACAGCACCTCCGCCTGCGCGTAGCCCGCCGGGCCGCCCAGGTACTCAAGCCCCATCTGGCTGATCTCCTGCATGGTGCCCGCGGACTTGCTCTCGCGGTACACGTTCTCGATATAATAGACCTTCTCCGCGCCGTCCGTGAGCCGCGCGTTCTTCGCGATGGACAGCGTCACGTCGGGCTTCAGCGCAAGCAGCCTGCCGTCCAGGTCGGTGAACGACAGTATGCGCCCGCCGTTAAGAAAGCGCTTGAACTTCAGGTACAGGCTGTATTCCTCGAACTGGCCCAGCTGGTATTTCGAATAGCCGAATCGCTCGTAAAGGCCCCGCAGCTGCGCCGTGGCGCGCTCCGCCGGGGTGAGGTCGGGTCCGTTCATGTCATGTCTCCCCTTCGGTCACTTTACTGTGGTAAATCGATAAAGCGATTATAGCACAGATCCGACCGGTACACAAGGACGATTTGCGTTAATTCGCGCCTTTGCATTCGCGTCAGGGGCAATCGTCTCAATTTCGCCGCCCGGATTTAATATTCGTTTATTATACCATAAGTATATTACAGTATCAAGCAACGCGCTTTTGAAAAATGGACATCGCCGGATGGGAACGGAGGGACGACGCATGGACAAGGCCGCGCTCAGGCGCCTTATGCGCGCAAAGAAAGAGGCGCTCACGCCCGACATGATACGGGACGCGAGCGCAAGGCTTGCAAATATGCTGTATGCCACCGACGAATACAGGTCGGCGGACTCGATCTACGTCTACCTCTCGTTCAACCAGGAGGTGCTGACGCGCCCCGTCATAGAGCGCGCGTGGGCCGACGGCAAGCGCGTCGCCGCGCCGAAGATCGTGTCGGGCGACATGCGCTTCGTGTGGCTGGACGGCTTCGACGGCATCGTGACCGGCCGCATGGGCGTGCCGGAGCCTGCCGCCCCGGAACCGGCTGCGGACGACGAGCACGCGCTGGTACTTCTGCCGGGGCTGGCCTTCGACAGAGAAGGCCGCCGCGTGGGCTACGGCGGCGGCTTCTACGACAGATACCTCGATGCGCACAGGCGGCACAGCCTCGTCGCCCTGTGCTATGGCTTCCAGCTGTTCGAACGGCTGGAGGCGGAGGCGCACGACGTGCCCGCGCAGTTGGTGCTCAGCACGCCCGTGCCCTGACGCGCGCGGGGCGCGGTCACGATTCGTTGACGTGCTTTCCCGTCATGTGCTCGGGGACCAGCGCCATGAGCAACGTCCTGGGGCCCGACCTTTCGACCTCGTGCTCGATATACGCTTCGTCCCCTGTGAACTTGCGGCCCAGCCGGCGCGAGATCTCATAGGTCTTTTCGACGTCCTCGATCAGCTGTATCCTTCCGAACACGATCACGCTTTTGAAGTTCAGCGCCCACTCGCCCTCGCGGCGGAAGCCCTCGTCATACACGCAGAAGGACGCCTTGTCGCACCTTTTGACCGCGTCGATCCTGTGTCCCTGCTTCCCGCCGTGGAAGTAGATCAGCCCGTCCTCCTCGCAGTAATAGTGGTTGAGCGGCATGCCGTAGGGATAGCCGTCGTCGCCCAGCACGGACAATACGCCGCGCTTTTCCCTCTTCAGTATCTCGATGCACTCTTCTCTGGTGATCTGCTGCTTTATGCGCAGCATGGCGCGGAACAAGGGCGGTCCCTCCTCCCTTCGTGATCCTCGGTCATGAAACTGGCTGTCCCGTCACGCGATCTCCAGCGCGATCTCCATCATCTTGGTGAACGAGGTCTGCCGCTCCTCCGCGGACAGCGACTCGCCCGTGATCAGGCTGTCGGATATGGTCAAAAGCGCCAGTGCGTTCTTGCCCGCCGCGGCGGCGTTCAGGTACAGCGCATACGCCTCCATCTCCACGCACATGACGCCCAGCTTCGCCACCTTGCTGGAGGCCGAGAGCGCGTTGTTGTGCTCGTAGAACACGTCGCTTGAGAGTATGGGGCCCGGCACCACGGGCTGGCCGATCGCCTCGCCCGCCTTCACGGCCGCGCTCAGCAGCTCGTAGGAGCAGCAGGGCGCCAGCACGCCGTCCAGGCCGAACTGGTAGCCGTAGTTGGAGGTGGAATACGCGCTCATCGCGGCGACGACGTCGCGCACCTTGAGCTTTGCGTTGATCGCGCCGGCCGTGCCTATGCGTATGATGTTCTCCACGCCGTAGAAGTTGTACAGCTCGTAGGAGTATATGCCTATGGACGGCATGCCCATGCCGCTGGCCATGACCGACACGCGCTTGCCCTTGTACGCGCCGGTGTAGCCCTGCACGCCGCGCACGTTGTTGACCAGCACCGGATCCTCAAGGAACGTCTCGGCGATGAACTTCGATCTGAGCGGGTCGCCCGGCATCAGCACGGTGCGCGCGAAGTCGCCCTGCTTGGCGTTGATGTGAGGGGTGGGGATGTTGCTCATGATGATGGCACTTCCTTCCATGTCGTTTTGTTCCATTATAGCGCATTCGGCGCGTTTGTCAACAAACGATCCCGCACAAATGTTGCGTAGCGCGCTGTTTTTTACGATTTGTCGGCACATTTGTTGTGGATATTGCACAGGATTCATGAGTTTCAAAGTTTTTTTCGCGATTTTGTAAATTCCCGCTTGACATACGCGCGCTTTCGTGCTACAATACGTCCATACCAAGACAACAGCACCCGACACTCCAAAGGACGGCGGCAATTGATCAGATCGAATCGCTTGCCGGAGAAGAGGCCGCCGGAGAGAGCGGTGCTGAACTGGATGGGAAACTAAATGGAGGGAGGCGATTCCGTTGTACCACAATGACGCAGGCGTACAGCCGATCGCCTGCACCATTCGATAGTATAAGCCCCGATACATGAAGGAAAACCCGTCTTCCCACGGATCTACATCATCCTTGATTCGACGCTCAGTTTGTCAGAGTGCTTTCACAGGCTGGGAGCCAAAGGTCGAAGTCCATCCGAGGAAGATCGCCAGGAACCTTTCATTCTAAAACAGAACACGTGGGGCATGAGAATGGTGCAGGCACTGAATGGAAGCCCCAATTCTATATAGAAGGATACTGACAATTGAATAGCAAAAGATAAAAGCCCGTCAAATGAACTTGGCGGGCTTTCGTGTGCGTAAAAGTGGTAGAAAACCTTACACGGCCGTGCTATACTCTCGCTTGCAGCAGTCGTCTGCACGGAAGGAGGTGTGCGCCATGCGCGCGTTTACGATCGACCCGCAGTCGGCGGACAGGCGGATCGACAAGTGGATGCTTGCCTCCTTCCCCGCGCTGGGCTACGGCCTGGTGCGCTCGGCCTTTCGCAAAAAGGACGTGCGGCTGAACGGGCGGCACGCCGCGCCTGACGCGCGGCTCAAAGCGGGCGACGTCGTTCAGATCTATCTGGACGACGAGCTGCTCAGGCAGCCCGAGAAGCGCGACAGGTTCCTGCTGAACATACGCCCGCGTCTCAACATACTGTACCGGGACGCGCGCTTCATGCTGATAGACAAGCCGGCGGGGCTCATATGCCACCCGGACGCGCACGAGAAGGTGCGCACGCTGCTGACCGAGGCGCAGGCCTTTCTATATCAAAAGGGGCTGTGGGACTCCATGCGGCCCGGCGCGTTCGCGCCGGCGCTGGCCAACCGCATAGACCGATTCACCGGAGGCCTCGTCATGATCGCGCTGACCGAGGAAGCGCTCAGGGAGCTCGACATGCGCATACGCCTGTGCGAGGTTGAGAAGCGCTATGTGTGCATCGTGTCAGGCTGCCCGCGCAGCATGTCCGGCACGTTGACCGACTGGCTCGTCAAGCCGGAGGGCGCAAAGCGCGTGGCCGTGTGCGACCGCGAGACGAAGGGCGCGAAGCTTGCACAGACCGCCTATCGCGTGCTTGCGCGCCGCGACGGGCTGAGCCTGGTCGAATGCACGCTGCTGACGGGGCGCACGCACCAGATCCGCGCGCAGTTCGCCCACGCGAGCACGCCGCTGCTGGGGGATACGCAGTACGGCGACGCGCGCGTCAACAGGCGCTTCGGCGTCGAGGGACAGGCGCTGTACGCCTACAGGCTCGCCTTCCGCTTCAAGACGCCCGGGCCGCTCGACGACCTGAACGGGCAGAGCTGGGAGGCGCCGCGCGTGCCCTTTGCCGAGGAAAGGTTCGGCGCGGACTGGAAGAGATACATCACACAGGACTGACCACGGAGGCCCCATGCTGAAGACCACGAACTACCGCCATACGATGATCGCCTGCTACATGGGCTTCATCACGCAGGCCATATCCAACAACCTGGCGCCGCTGCTCTTTCTGACGTTCAGGCGCGAATTCGGCATACCGCTTACACAGCTTGCGCTGATCTCCTCCATAAACTTCGGCATACAGCTGTTGGTGGACCTGGTCTCCGCAAGGGTGGTGGACCGCATAGGCTACCGCACGTGCATGGTCGCGGCGCACGTATCGAGCTGCCTGGGCCTTGCCGGCATGGCGTTCTTCCCCATGCTGCTGCCGGATCGCTTCGCCGGGCTGTTGATCGCGGTGTTCTTCTACGCCGTGGGCGGCGGGCTGTGTGAGGTGCTGGTCTCCCCCATCGCGGAGGCCTGCCCGACCGAGGACAAAGCCGCGCAGATGAGCCTTGTGCACTCGTTCTACTGCTGGGGCGTGGTGGGCGTGATACTGCTCTCCACTCTGTTCTTCGCCGCGTTCGGCGTGGCCAACTGGCGCGCGCTCGCCGCGCTTTGGGCGATCGTGCCCTTTCTCAACATGCTCAACTTCCTGGTCGTGCCGATCAACAGCGTCACGGGCGACGCAAAGGGCATGACCATAAGGCAGCTCTTCGGCACGCGGATATTCTGGCTGCTGGCCGTTCTGATGGTCTGCTCCGGCGCTTCGGAGCTGGGACTTGCGCAGTGGGCCTCGGCGTTCACGGAGTCCGCGCTGGGCGTGTCGAAGGCCGTGGGCGACCTGGCCGGGCCGTGCGTGTTCGCGGTGCTGATGGGCTGCGCGCGCACGTTCTACGCAAAGCGCGCCGACAAGGTCGACCTGACCGTGTTCATGCTGATGAGCAGCCTGCTCTGCGTGGGATGCTACCTGCTGGCGTCGCTTGCGTCCTTGCCGGTGTTCGGCCTGCTGGGCTGCGGCCTGTGCGGACTGAGCGTGGGCATCATGTGGCCGGGCACGTTCTCCATCGCTTCGGCGCAGCTCCCGCAGGGCGGCACGGCGATGTTCGCGCTGCTGGCGCTGGCGGGCGACCTGGGCGGCACGGCCGGCCCCTCCGTGATCGGGCAGGTCGCGGGGCTCAACGGCGGCAACCTGAAGGCGGGCGTGCTGGCGGGCATCGCGTTCCCGGTCACGATGGTGGTAGGCCTTTTCGTGCTGCGCAGGCTCTACCGGAGGAGACAGCCATGATACGCGACCGCGCATTCTACAAAACACTCCTGCGCATATCTCTCCCGGCGGCGTTCCAGGCTCTGGTGAGCTTCCTCGTGGTCATCGCGGACGACATCATGGTCTCGTCGCTGCCGGACGCCACGCAGGTGCAGGCGGCCGTCTCGCAGGTAAACAGCATCACGGCGTTCTACACCGCGACCATGACCGGCCTTGTCAGCGGGTCGTCCGTGCTGATCGCGCAGTACTGGGGCAAGCGCGACGTGAAGCGCATCGCAAGGATATTCTCGATCGTGTTCCGCGTGTGCCTGCTGACGGCGTGCGCCTTCGTACTGGCGGCGAAGCTCTTCCCGGACGGCATACTCCATCTGGTCATAGGCCGGGACGAGGCCGAAGTGCTCGCGCCGGCCAGGCAGTACTTCGCTATCGCCTGTTTCACATGGCTTCCCTTCGCCGCCTCGACGGCGCTGATCGGCATGCTGCGCGCGGTCGAGGTGGTGCGCATCGCGCTGATCACCGCGGTCATGGCGCTGTTCCTCAACATCACGCTCAACTGGGCGCTGATATTCGGCCACCTGGGGCTGCCCGCGCTGGGCGTGAAGGGCGCGGCCATCGCCACGCTGGTCACGCGCATGGCAGAGATGGCGGCCGTATGGTACTATACCTTCCGCAGGCAGAAGGCCATATCGCTCAGGCCTTCGGACCTGCTGAAGACGGACGGGCAGCTCAGGCGGGACTACTTCCGCTACGGCGTGCCGGTGGGGCTTGCGGACATGCAGTGGGCGCTGATCGGCATGCTGAAGGCGGCCATCATAGGCCATATGGGCGCGAAGTTCATGGCCGCCAACAACATCGCGACCTCCATGGCGAACCTGGGCACCATGTTCACGTTCGCGCTGGCCGGCGGCGCCTGCGTGATGGTGGGCAAGGTCGTGGGCCGGG
>SVGK01000333.1 GCA_015056395.1 Clostridiales bacterium | reverse complement strand
ACAGCTTGACTATCTTACCAAATCCAAAGCCATTTGTCAACCCCTATTTTGCGAATTTTCCAACGGTTTACATTTCTCCTTGTTTTTGGTCATTTTCGGGCATCCGGAGCGATGTCCAGCAGGCGCCGCGCGTGTTCAGCCTCGCCCGCTTCCAGCAGCTCGCGTATGTACGTGGACGAGGTGACCCTCTTTCCGTCCATCACCGGCGGCACGACCACGGTCTCATAGCCTATCGCATGCTCGAGCGTGCGCAGCAGGCCTGGCGTGCCGCGGCCGCCCCGACCGAACGTGTAGTTCTCCCCCACGACAAGATACCTGGCGTTCATGCCCTTTACGAGCATGCGCAGATAGGCCTCGGCGTCCATATCGCCGAACGCGCTGTCGAAGTGCTGCACGAGCGCCCAGTCGGCCCCCAACCGTTCCATCTTGTGTAGGTTCTGCTCAAGCGTGCACAGCTGCCTGGGCGCGCGCTCCGGGCAGATCACGGCCAGCGGATGCCTGTCGAACGTGCTCACCACGCACTGGCATCCCGTACCGCGCGCCACTTCCACCGCGGTGCGTATCAGCCGCTGGTGCCCGATGTGCACGCCGTCAAACATGCCCAGCGCGACCACGGAAGGCGCGCCGGTATAATCGCCGATACTGTCGATCACTCTCATAGTCGATCATCATCCGTCCCCATAGAGCATACACCGGAACCGCACGCAGCCGTCCTCGCGCGCCTCGCCTATGCCCGCAAACCTGTCTTCGAGATAGATGCGCGCCGCTTCTCCGACGCGCAGGCTGTCCCCTGTGAGCCACTGCGGCCTGAGGGGATTGCCGTTTTTGACCGCATGCGCCGCTTCCGGGCCAACGGTCACCTTAGGCAGATGCTCAATCGGCGCGTCCAGCGCATAGAGCTTCGCCTCGAGCGCGCCCTCCTGCGCGGCCCGCCTGATCTCATCCGGCGTGAGCGCGTGCTGCAGGTCGAACAGGCCGGCGCGCATGCGCGTCAGCGCGGCCATGTGTCCTCCACAGCCTAAGGCATTGCCTATGTCGTGGCAGAGCGTGCGTATATACACGCCCTTGCCGCAGTCCACCTCGATACGGTAGCGGTCTTCGCCCAGCGCCGCCGTCAATCGTATGTCGTCCACATGACATCGTCTGGCCGGTCGCTCGACGATCTCGCCGCTTCGCGCCAGCTTGTACAGGCGCTTTCCGTTTTGCTTGATCGCGGAATACATGGGCGGTATCTGTTCGATATCGCCTGTGAACGTGGGAAGCACGTCGAGCAGCGCCTCCCTGTCGGCCGTTATGGGAGATGTCCTGACGACGTTGCCCGTGGCATCCTGCGTATCCGTCTCGACGCCCAGCTGCAGCTCCGCCACATAGGTCTTCTTCTTGTCGATCACATAGTCGAACAGGCGCGTCGCCTTGCCGATACAAAGCGGCAGCACGCCGGAGGCCTCGGGGTCCAGCGTGCCGCCGTGTCCGATCGCCGTGCCCCTGGGCAGCAGCCTTCTTACGGTCACGACGACGTCGGACGACGTCATGCCCCTGGGCTTGTTCGCGACTAGGAATCCATCCATAGTGTACCGTCCTTTGTCATTTGCTCAGCGCCTGTCGCGCCTTTGCGAGCACCACATCGAGCGCCTGCGCCGCCGGCATATCGACGGTGCAGCCCGCCGCCTTGCCGTGACCGCCGCCGCCCAACGGCACTGCGATCTCGCGCGCCACGTCCAATGCGTCCTTGGAGCGCAGCGAGAACTTCGTGCCTTCGCCGCGCTGCTCCGCAAGCGTCGCGAACTCCACGCCCTCGATCTCCAGCAGGTAGTTCACGATGCCCTCGGTATCGGCCCTCTCCGCGCCGCACGAGGCGAACATGGCGTCGTCCACGACCGCCCATGCCATGCGTCCGTCCTCGCTGATGCAGAGGCCGTCCAGCACCTTCGCCATGAGGCGCGTCCTGCCCAGCGTGCGCGAATACCATATCCTCTGCGTGACTTCAGTGACATCCACGCCCGCCTCGAGCAGCAAGGCCGCGCACCGCATGGTCTCCGCGGACGTCCCGGCAAAGCGGAAATGGCCCGTATCGCTCGAGATCGCCGCAAACAGCCACGTCGCGATGTCCGGCGTCAGCGGTATGCGCATTTGCTCGACCAGCCTCACGGCCAGCTGCCCCGTGGCAGGACTGTCCCCCTCTATGCGCCAGATGTCACCGAAGCCCGGGTTCGTGCCGTGGTGGTCCATCATCGCCGTGGCCTCGCATGCGTCGAACAGCGTCTCCGCCGCGCCCATGCGCTTCTTTTCCGATATGTCCAGCGCGAGGGCCGTCCTTGGGACAAAGGGCAGCGGCGCGTCCGGCAGCAAAATCTCCGCGGCGCGCGGGAATCCATGGTAGGTGTGCGGAATGGCGCCCGGAATGACCGCGACGGCGCGCTTGCCGATCGACTCCAGCGCCAGCTTCATGGCCATGCACGAGCCTATGGCATCGCCGTCCGGGTTCACATGGCCAATGACGACATAGTCGTCATGCGCCTTGAGCCAATCCGCAAGCTCACGCATCGTCGTCTGTGGCTGCATGCTTGTCCGACTCCTTCAACAGCTTGTCGATATAGGCGGCGTATTCGATGTTCGTGTCCAGCTCGAACAGGACCTCCGGCGTGTAGCGCAGGTCGATCTTGCGGCCCAGCTCGCGGCGCACGAAGCCCGCCGCGTGCCTGAGCGCGTCCATCAGCGGCGCGCGCTTGTCCTCCTCGAGCACGG
>SVGK01000054.1 GCA_015056395.1 Clostridiales bacterium | reverse complement strand
ATGAAGAACGGCATACGCTATTCGCTCGTAAGCGGGGACTACAGGCGCTGGGACCCGCTGAGGGTGATGTGATCGTCGAGCAAACCTGTTATGGAGGTGCGGACGACATGACGTACACGCTGGAAGAGATACGCGATATCGCCGTCCCGATCGCACAAAGGTACGGGATCCAGCGCATGGGACTGTTCGGATCCTATGCACGAGGCGAGCAGAACGAACACAGTGATATCGACTTCCTGATCCGAAAGGGACGCCTGAAAGGATTGCTGCAATACACAGGTTTTGTACTTGACCTTGAAGACGCATTCGGATGTCATGTCGATGTCGTTACGGAAGGGATCGAAGATCGCGCTTTCCTGGACAGGATCAGAGAGGATGAGGTGCTTTTGTATGACGCAGGCTGATCGCGCTGTGATCGGAAAGATGATCGGCTATTGTGACGACGTGACGGATCTGATCGCTGAATTTGGGGATTCCTATGACATCTTCAGCAAGCAGAAGTCTTTCAGGTACGCCGCTTCGATGTGCATACTCCAGATCGGCGAACTCGTCAACAGGCTGTCACCTGACATCCTTCAGGAAAACGTACAGATCCCATGGCGCATGATACGCGCGATGCGGAACGTATTCGCACACAGCTATGAAAGCGCAGATATGGACATCATGTGGGAAACGGTCAAAGAAGACATTCCTTCATTGAAGCGGCAGCTTTCAGGGATACTTGCTTCGGCTGAAGGCCATTGATACCGTTGACCGATCGACCTGACGGGAGGGAATCGAATGAAACACTATGAGATGCTCAAGCTGCGCGCCGGCGCGGATGTGACAAGCGTGCAGGAGAAGGTCTGGAAGACGCTTGAAAAGCTCGACAAGAAGTACGATTGGCTGAACTACCCCGTGATCTGCCGCGACTGCAAGCCGGACGCCGCGTGGACCATCATGTTCATCGTGGACATCGAGGACGAGGCGAAGCTCGAGGACTACCTGTCCGACGAGGGCTTCGTCAAGGCGATGAACGCCATAGGCGCGGACGTGATCGCAAGGAGCACGTTCGACCACTATTGACGATCTGAACCGTCTGATTTGGAGGCGCGACTATGATAAAGATCGACGATCTCCGAAAGCATTATCAGGATGATGCCGTCTTCATCACGGAGCATGCCGCTGAACGCGCAAGGCAAAGAGGCATACTCTCAAGGGATATAAGGTCGGCCGTGGAAAATGGGGAGATCATCGAGCAATACCCGGATGATTATCCGTTTCCGAGCTGTCTTGTTCTCGGAGAAGATGAACAAGGCAACAGCCTGCATGTTTGTATGAGCGAAGAAGGGAATGGTTCCAGGATCATCACGGCTTATTATCCGGACAAGTCCAGGTGGAACGATGATCTGAGGACCCGAAGGAGGGATTCAATATGAGATGCCTGCTTTGCAACGCCGGACCCATGGTCGAAAGCAGAAGCACATATTTCGCGCAGCTTCCGCAATGCTATGTCATCATCGAGAACGTCCCATCCAGAAAGTGCCCTCAATGCGGTGAGATCGTCTACTCGGCTTCTGTAATGGAGAGGATCGACGAGATCCTTGTAGGCGTGCGCAAGATCGCCGCTAAGGTCCTGATCATGGACTACGAACCTGCGGCATAAGATCCGGCACTCTAAGCAAGGGCCGCATCCATGCCGATGGCGTGGATGCGGCCCTTGCTGCATTTGGCTCAGGCCTCGTCCTCGTCGGTGAACCTGTCGCCGCAGTTCGGACAGAATCTGGGCGGATCCGTCGGGTCGTCGGGCGTCCAGCCGCACTTGTCGCAGCGGTAGACCTTGGGCTTTACAGGGCGCGGCTTGCCGCAGTTCGGGCAGAACTTGCCCGAGCTGACCTGGCCGCATTCACACTTCCAGGTGTCCGCGGCCGTCTCCACGGCCTTTTCCTCGGGCCTGGGCTTGCCACAGGAGACGCAGAACCTGCCCGCGTTCACGGCGCCGCATGCGCAGGTCCATGTCTCGTCCGCCGTCGCGGCGGCGGGATCGGACACGACGGCCCGCTGCACCGTCTGCACGACCGGCGGCGTGGTCAGCACCTGTATCAGCTCGTTCATCTGCGCCTCCCACTCGCGGTATTCCGGCGAGGGATACTTGCGCGGGCGCGGGCCGGTCAGCTCGAATTTGATCTGCGAATACCAGGGCATGTCCACCTGTATGGTCACGTTGAACTGGTACTCATACTCATAGCGGCGCGGGTTGAAGGGCACCTGCTTCCCCTCTCTGTCGTGGTGGTAGAGCTCGTGACTGTGCTCCACGATGTCCGGCGTGACGTTGAGCACGCGCGCTATGGGTATCAGGTCCGGGTTGTCGTTGCGCCAGTTGCTCGCATAGGTGATGAAGAACTTGCCCAGCTTCTCATCCACATAGACCTTCGGGTTCGACCCGAACACGCGCGTAGGCTGCGCGCCCAGCAGCTCGATCTGGTTCTTCTCGCGCCAGGAAAGGTGTTCGCGTATCTCGGCCACCGTGGAGCCGCGGCGGTCCGACAGGAACGGCGAGAGCTTCGACGCGCACTTCTTGCACATGTTGCCGTCCTCTAACTTGCGGTTGCCCAGCAGGCCGATCTCGCCGCCGCAGATCGAACAGATCTTCTTGTCAAACAGTCCCATGATGTTCACCCCTTCGTCTTGTTATCAACTGATAAGAATATACCATAGTTTACATGGGATTGCAACACAGAAGTTGAAATTGGAACCTCCCGCCCTCCCCCGTCGTCTATCAGGATAAAGGAGGCGAACGCCATGAACGGAAAGCAGAAGTGCCGCATACTCAAGGACATCCGCCGCGAGATCGCGGCCGAGAACGACATCGCGCTGGTGATCGAGGAATGCACCCACAAGGGCGAGTGCCGCGGCACGTGCCCCCGCTGCGAGGCCGAGGTGCGCATGCTCGAGCAGGAGCTGCAGAGGCGCAGCGCGCTGGGCCGCCGCGTGGCGCTGGCGGGCGTCAGCGCGGGCATGGCTCTCGCGCTCACGGGCTGCGCCGTCGTGGACGCGGCGCTGGACTGCCTCGACCTGCCCACGCCCGTGCAGACGCCCGAGATCGAGCCCCTGTCCGGCATGGTCGAGCCGACCCCCACGGAGGATCCCGGCGAGATCGAGATACTCGACGGTGAAGTGCCCTATGAGTACTTTGCAGGCGAACAGTGACGCGCCGCTGTTCCCGCTGATGGCCTTCGTGCGGCACAGGCTGGGCCTCGACGGGCAGGGCGTGACCTCGCTCGCGGCGGCATGGGGCTGTCCGCTTGCCTGTCGCTGGTGCCTGAACCCGCAGTGCGCCGACCCCGCCACGCCCGTGAGGCGCGTGACGCCCGAAGCGCTCTACGACATGGCGAAGGTCGACGACCTGTACTTCCAGGCGACGCTGGGCGGCGTGACGTTCGGCGGCGGCGAACCGCTCATGCACGTGGGCTTCATAGCCGCGTTCCGCGCGCTGTACGGCACGAAGTGGCGGCTGACCGTCGAGACCAGCCTGAACGTGCCGTCGAAGCAGGTCATGATCGCGGCCGGATGCGTAGACGAGTTCATCGTGGACATCAAGGACATGGACGAAGGGATCTACCGGGCTTACACCGGCGGGGACAATGCGGCGGTCGTCGAAAACCTCGCCGCGCTGTCGGGCGCGGTCGGCGCGGAACGCATCGTTGCGCGCGTGCCGCTGATACCGGGATACAACACGGCGGAGGACGTGCGCCGGAGCGTAAAAGCGCTCAGGGGCATTGGTATAACGCGCGTGAACACATTCACGTACAGGGTGAACGGCGGGATATGACGCCGTTCACCTGCTGTTTTCTTGACAATACTCCCGCCATCGGGTAAAATGACCAGGTGATCACGTGCCGCGGGAGAGTTCCGCGGCGCACAACGGGAGGAGAAAGTCCATGGATAACAAAAGGGCAAACACGGAAAAGAAGATGCCGCTGGCGATACAGATATTCATCGCGCTGGTACTGGGCATCATCGCGGGTCTCATGCTGCAGAGCCAGGCGGACTTCTGCAACACGTACATCAAGCCGTTCGGCACGATATTCCTGAATCTGGTCAAGTTCATCGTCGCGCCCATCGTGCTGTTCTCGATCATGTCGGGCGTACTGTCGCTCAGGGACATCAAAAAGGTCGGCAAGATCGGCGGCATCACCATCGTCTACTACTTCTGCACCACCGCCGTGGCCACGGCCATAGGGCTGCTGGTCGCCAACCTGTTCAAGGGCGGCTTCCCGATGCTGTCCACGTCGTCGCTGACATATGAGGCCGCGAACTCCGTGTCCGGCATGGACACGCTGGTGGGCATATTCCCCAGCAACTTCCTGATACCGATCACGGAGGCGAACATGCTGCAGGTGATCGTGATGGCGCTGCTGATCAGCTTCGCCATGGTGCTGATCGGCGAGAAGGCGCAGCCCGCGATCGAGGGCGTCGAGCGCTGGAACGCGATATTCATGAAGGTCATGGAGATGATACTCAAGCTCTCGCCCATAGGCGTGTTCTGCCTGCTGTGCCCCGTGGTCGCAGCGAACGGCGCCGCCGTGGTGGGCTCGCTTGCCAAGGTGCTGCTGTGCGCCTACATCTGCTATGTGCTGCACGCGCTGATCGTCTACTCGCTGAGCGTGCGCGCGCTGGGCGGCATGAGTCCCGTGACGTTCTTCAAGGGCATGTTCCCCGCGATGATGATGGCGTTCTCCAGCGCGTCGTCCGTGGGCACGCTGCCCATCAACATGGAGTGCACCGAGAAGCTGGGCGCGTCCCGTGAGGTCAGCTCGTTCGTGCTGCCGCTGGGCGCGACCATCAACATGGACGGCACCGCGATCTATCAGGGCGTGTGCGCCGTGTTCATTGCCGCGTGCTACGGCATAGACCTGACGATGGGCCAGATGGTCACCATCGTGCTGACGGCGACGCTGGCGTCCATAGGCACCGCGGGCGTGCCGGGCGCGGGCATGGTCATGCTGGCCATGGTGCTCACGAGCGTGGGACTGCCCGTGGAGGGCATCGCGCTGGTCGCGGGCGTGGACCGCATATTCGACATGGGCCGCACGACGCTCAACATCACGGGCGACGCTTCCTGCGCCGTGATCGTGACTAAGCTGCTGTCCAGAAGGAAGGCGTGAGGAGAGGCAACTATATGAAGGAAGCTTTCGACCTGATGGCCTATCTCACGCGCGGCGTGGAAAAGATCGTCGCCGACGCGCTCAGGGCCACGCTGACGAACCCGCGGGAGAGCGCTTATCTGGTGCGCTTCGCCGCCGCGGCGGCCGCCGCATCGAAGCGGCGGGAAAAGCAGGAGGCAGAGGGCCTGCACGTGCCACCGTTCCTGATCGCGAGCATCACCTCGAGCTGCAATCTGCACTGCGCGGGCTGCTATTCCCGCTGCAACCACGCGACCGTGGACCAGGCGCCCGTACAGCAGATGACCGACGAGGCGTGGGGCCGCGTGTTCGACGAGGCGGAGGCCATGGGCATAAGCTTCATACTGCTGGCCGGCGGCGAGCCGCTGCTCAGGCGCGGCGTGATCGCCGAGGCGGGAAAGCGGCCCAACATATTGTTCCCCGTGTTCACCAACGGCACCTATATGGACGAGAAGTACTTCGAGCAGTTCGACCGCTGCCGCAACCTGCTGCCGGTGATGAGCATCGAAGGCGGCAAAGAGGCCACCGACAGCCGACGCGGCGCGGGCGTGTACGACAAGCTGCGCCAGAACATGCAGACGCTTCGGAAGAAGGGGCTGATATTCGGCGCCTCCGTGACGGTCACGACGCAGAACCTGGACGAGGTGACAGGCGACAAGTTCGTGCGCTCGCTTGCGGACGCGGGCTGCAAGGTCGTCATCTATGTCGAATACGTGCCCGTCACGCAGGAGAGCCGCGAGCTCGCGCCGGGCGACGAAGAGCGCGAACGCCTGGCCCGGAGCATGGAGAGGCTGCGCGAGGCGCACGGCGACCTGGTGTTCATATCGTTCCCGGGCGACGAGAAGAGCTCGGGCGGCTGCCTGGCGGCGGGGCGCGGATTCTTCCACATCAATTCGCACGGCGACGCTGAGCCCTGCCCGTTCTCGCCGTATTCGGACATCAGCCTGAGCGATGGGACGCTTGCGGACGCGCTGCGCTCCCCGCTGTTCACCGCGCTGCGCGACGGAGGCCTGCTCGCGGACGACCATATGGGCGGATGCGTGCTGAACGACAAGCGCGCGGAGGTGGAACGGCTGCTGCACGGCGAGGGGTGACGACGCTCTTTGGCCGAAAGTATGGCGCCGCCCCAGAATGGCCAAGGATGGCTGTTCCGGGGCGGCGCGTTTTTTGATTTTCACAGAGGCCGCCCCATCGTCGGGACGGCCTCTGTGCCGTTCATTCCAGCGCCTCCAGGCGGGCGGTGTACACGCCCCAGAAGTAGTCCGTGATGTACGTGCCGTACAGCTGTGCCGGCACGCGTATGCGCGCCTCGGGCGGCGCATCGAGCAGCAGCCCATCGCCCACCTCGGGAAGCGCCTCCGCCATCAGCGTCACGCTTTCAAGCCCGGCCATGCCGGCAAACAGCCTGTCGGGCAGCGCGCTGATCGTGGACGGCAGCACGATCTCGACCGCACCGCTCCCCTCGAACGCGCCCGCGGCCACGGAGACGACATCCGCCTCTCCCAGCGTCTGCGGTATCGAGAGCGATGCGAGCGCCCTGGCCTCGTCGTCCAGCCCCGTGACGACCGCGCCGCGCGCCGTCACGTCGTAGCGTATGCCGTCCTGCGTGCCGGAGGAGAGCACCGCGTCGTCCCGCTTTAGCAACGGCGCATACGGAAGCTCCACGGTCGTTTGGCGCATGCTCCCCTGTAGGCGCTGCACGTCCGCGATCAGCATGAGCGTGTTGTACCTGACGCCCGTGTCGTTCAGGTGATAGTTCGAATCGTAGAAGAAGCCGGCGTCCATGATGTGGTCGGACAGCGGCGACAGCAGCGGACAGTCGAGCCCTTCGCGCAGCGCGTCGACGAACGCCTCCCGATCCGCCGCGTCCGCCTGCCCCACGGAGAGCGCGTCAATCGGGCAGAAGGAGAAGTACACCTCCGCGCCGCGGCGGCGCGCCTTTTCGACGTAGTCGTTGACCATGTCGAGGAAGCCCGCCGTCACGATGCCGCGGTCGAGCTCGGGCAGGTTGTCCTCGAGCCAGCCCTTCCCCATCACGTTTTCCGGCCGCGGATAGGCGATGTCTCCCAGCGCATCGAACGCGCTCAGCGTGTAGACGCCCGTGGCCGACGCGCCGCCCCTCGCGCGCAGCGCGGCCGCGTCGCCGATATAGCCGGGCAGCTTTGAGACGAGTCCGGGATAATACCCCGGCCCCAGCCCCACGAGCAGGTCGATCCTGTTCTCAAAGGCCTGTAGCAGGTAGTCATAGCCGCAGTATGTCGAATACATCTGCGACGTGGTCTCCGGCGCGATCACCACGATGTCGCCCCTATGGAGCCGCCCCGCCGAAAGGTCGAGCATGGGCTTCAGGCCGAACGCGGCGTAGAGGCCGAAGTTCACGCAGGGCATGCCCAGCTCCTGTTCGGTCAGTGCGCTGTCTATGCCGAACGCCACGGAGGACCCTCCTATCACCACCAGCCGACTGCCCTTTTCCTTCGCAAGCCTGTCGACCTTGCGCGGCAGTTCGGCATAGTACGTGTCTTCATAGGTGTTCGGCTGAAGGCCGTAGACCAGCCCGGCCCCGGCAAGCGGGACCAGCGCCACCAGCGCAAGCAGCAGCAACAGCCTTAGGAACCTGCGCAACACAGCCGCATTGTTCATGAAGAGCCCCTCTCAGAAGTCGAAATAGATGAACGTGTTCGCCGCGCCGCTGCCCGCACCCAGCACCAGCGCCGTCAGCACCAGCAGCGTGAGCGCCGCGCAGCAGAGCACGCCGCCCCGGCCAGTCAGCCGCTTCGACGCGGCGTAGGCCTTGACCCTGTCCGCGCCCAGCGCGGTCAGCAGGAACGCGGCCCATGCGCCCCAGCTTATGCCCAATGCGCCCAGCGCCTCCCAGGGAAGCGCCCATCGGTTGAACAGGCCGCCCAGCACGGCAAAGGCGCCGCCCAACGTGTCCGCGCGAAAGAATACCCAGCCCACGGCCACAAGCGCAAGCGTCCTCACGCGCCCGAGCATCCGCGCACCACGCGCAGGCTTTTTCTTTTTCGGGAACAGCTTCCCCCAAAGTATCTCCAGCACCTGGCAGAGCCCGTGGAACAGCCCCCACACCACGAAGGTCAGCGACGCGCCGTGCCAGAGGCCGCTCGCCAAGAACGTGGCCAGCACGTTCAGATACCTGCGCGCCGTGCTCACGCGGTTGCCGCCCAGCGGGAAGTAGACGTATTGCCTGAGCCAGGCCGTCAGGCTTATGTGCCACCTGCGCCAGAAGTCCACCACGCTGACGGCGGCGTAGGGATGGTCGAAGTTCTCTGTCAGCCTTATGTCGAACAGGCGCGCGGAGCCCAGCGCGATGTCCGTGTAGCCGGAGAAATCAAAGTATATCTGCGCCGCATAGAGTATCATGGCGATCAGCGTAGAAAAGCCGTCCGCCTGCCCCGGGCTTTGGAACACGGCGTTCACCGCGGGGGCGATCAGGTCCGCCGCGGCGCACTTCTTCGCAAAGCCCACGCCGATCAGCACGCAGGCGGAGAGCATGTTCCGCCAGGTCAGGCGGCGCTTCTTCACGATGTTCCCGAAGAACCTCTCCGGAGGCTCTATCGGACCCGCCGTGACCTTGGGGAAGAAAAGGGCATAGAGGAACATGAGCCCGGGATTCGCGACGGCGCGCATCTCCTTGCGATAGACCATGACCAGATAGGCGATGCACTGGAACGTCACGTACGATATGCCCATAGGCGCGACCAGCGAGAGCGCGCGCCGCCCGCCCGTGAACGCACCGAGCACGGTATCCAGATATTTGAAGAGGAAAAGCCAGCCCACGCTCACGCCTATGCCCGCCATCAGAAGGGGCTTGGCCGCCCTCTTCTTCCTGCGCGCGATGCCCACGCCCAGCGCGTACACAAGCCATAGGTAGGCCAGCATGATCGGGAACTGCCGCGGCATGGCGTAGAAATAGAACCCAACGCTGGCCAAAAGCAGCAGGCCGCGCTGCCACCGCTCGGGCAGCAGCCAGTACAGAAGCACACATGCGGCCAGGAACAACACATAGCCAGGCGACGTCAGGCTCATGATATGTCCCTCCCTTACCGGAGGATGCCGCTGGCATCCAGATCCGCGATGAGCTGCTGCGTGCGCAGCTTAGCTCCTTCCAGAGTCATGTGGTATCTGCTGTCGTAAAAGACACTGGCGGGGAATATGTAGTCCGCCGCGTCGGAGATGACCGTGCACGGCAATCCGGCAAAGGACTGCTCGACCTTCTGCGTGAAACTGTCGTAGTCTGAGCGAAGCCTGTCTTTCGAGGCGTTGCCGTCCGACACGGGCGGGAAGCTGAACAGACACGTGCCGCCGCGCGCGGCGATCGACGAAAACACCTCCGCGTAGGCGTCCACGCCCGCCGATTCGATGATGTCCGCGTCGGGCAGGGACGGATTCGTCTCCTTCTTGTTGCCGCGCTCGGCCGACACGTCCCCGTATTCGTTGAACACCGTGCGGACATACATGCCGTGAGGTTCCTGCTTGCCGGGCAGTATCTTTTCCCTCTCGGTGAAGAATTCGACGAACGGGCTCAATATGCTCCTGCCGACCAGCTGCATGTCCAGGTCTTCCAGCATGTTGTAGTTGCTCTCCAGGTACATCCAGTTCTCGATCTCGGTGTTCAGCTCGCTTGCGTACATGCCCTCGTAGTATTCAGGCGCGAATATCACGACGTCGCCCTGGTGTATGTGTTCCCTGACCAGACAGGCCATGGGCAGTATGCCGTACAGATAGGAGCCGCTGAAGTTGACGATCTGATAGTCCGGATAGCGTTCGGCGAGCAGGTTCGAATCCAGCCCGAAGCTGCCACTGGACCCCGCCACGAATATGATGCGCTTCCCCTCCGTGGCGGTGAGGCGCTCGTAGCGGTCCGCCAGCGCGGCGTCGAACGTGTCCTCGTAAACGCGCGTCTCGGTGTCAGTGAGCAATCTTAACCGTTTGAATGACGGACAGTCGCGAAATGCCGTGGGGCTCAGCGAGATCAGCGTCTTCGGCAGATAGACCGTGGACAGGCTCGGGCACTCGGCGAACGCCTCCTTCTCGACGCGCGTCACGCCCAGCGGCAGCACCACCGTCCTAAGCGCAGCGTTCCCGGCGAACGCACGCGACTCGACGCGCCTGACGGGCTTGCCGTCGATGCGGGCCGGCAGCGCCAGCGTATCGCCGATGTCACGCGAAACGCCCTTGATCACCACGAAGCCGTCCTTCGTCTCGTAGCTGAGCGCGTCCGCGGGCGTCACCGGCACCCACTCCGCGTACAGCGTGACGTTGCCCTCCCCCATCATGATGGGTGCCGAGAGCGCGTAGTGCTGCCCCGCGCCGTCCGGCTGCGTGTTGTAGCCGGTC
This sequence comes from Clostridiales bacterium, assembly GCA_015056395.1. Lineage (GTDB taxonomy): Bacteria > Bacillota > Clostridia > Christensenellales > Aristaeellaceae > Faecivicinus. The sequence continues at coordinate 1,867 of SVGK01000054.1, read as the reverse complement.
AGCACATGGCCCTTCCTGCTGAGCACGCCCGTGTCCGCGGGCAGGTAGGCGGGCCGGCCGGCGCTCAGATCCGTGCAGGCCACGGCGCCTGAGGCCTCGCCGCCGTTGGGATCGATCGTCACGACATAGGTGTGCGTGTCGGTGAAGTTGGCGTATACGCGCGTGTCGCCCGAGAGCGTCAGCACGATGTCCTGGTCCGAGGAAAGCTTCGTGCCTCCGTCACTCAGATACGCCCCGGTGCTCCATCCGTCGAAATGCACGGACGGGCTTGCGCACGCGGACCTGAGCGCCACCGTATCGCCGTAGCGGTACTCCTCGCGCTCGCTCAGGTTCCGCACGGAGCCGGCCGGGTCGGACGCCACGGAGAACGCGACGGGCTCGCCCTGCATGTCCAGCGCGATGTCGCTGTCCCCGCGCACCTGGAACGAGACCGTGCCCGCCGGCGATACGGCATGGCCCTCGCCGTTGACCAGCACCTGCGTGACCGTGTAGTGTGCCGGCGCGGCCACGCGGATCTCCGCCGTGCTCCCCGTGAGAACCGTGTCGCCCGACAGTATCTCCACATACCCCCTGTCCGCGTCGCGCACGGTCAGCGAGCATTCGCGCCTGGGCACGTACTGCACGCTTCTCGGATCGCGCACGTCGTCCAAGTACAGCACGCCGTTTTCATAGCGCAGCCCGCTCGCCTCGTCGTGGTGGTACCCCGGGTCCAGCTGCACAGTGAACGCGGCGTCCCCGCCGCGCTTCACGCGCACCGGGTTCTGCGAGAGTATCGTCATGCCGCTTCTTGGGACCAGCGCCACGGTGCAGTCCGTGCGGCCGCCCCCGCCCCGCTGTCCGAATAAGGCGGCAGCCAGTACGACCGCCGCCGTCAGTACGATCATCCGCCAGGTATGCCTGTTCAAGCGCATCCCCATGTCCCCCCAAAGGCCGCGGCCCGGCTCGACCAGGCCCGTGCGTTAACCGTGCAGTAATTTGAGCTTTTCTCATATCCGTCAAATACCAAAATACATTATACCGTATCGCTTATTCGTTTGTCAATACGGTGACGCGCCGACGATCGCACTGCCGGACTTTTCCGAAAATAAAAGGGATCGCCCTTGCACCTTAACGCGGGAAAGTGGTATCATCTGTCTCGATTGATACGATACACGCGGATCCGTTCCGCTGATACGATACATTTCGTGGTCAGCGGAACGGATCCGCGTTTTCGTTTGGACATTTTTTGAAAGATTCGGAAAGGAAGGTCATCCACCCATGTCTGAGACCCATGCAAACGACTTTCTCGTAACCGAGAAGCCCGGCAAACTGATGCGCAAATACGCCATACCCTGCATCATATCGCTGGTCGTGGCGGCGCTTTACAACATCGTGGACCAGATCTACATCGCCAATGCCGACTATCTGGGCTCGTTCGGCAACGCAGCCAACACCACCGTGTTCCCCATGACGGTGCTGGCGCTGGCCATCGCCGTGATGATCGGCGACGGCGCCTGCGCCTTCGTGAGCATACTGCTGGGCCGGCACGACACCGAGCAAGCGCACAGGACCATAGGCAACGCCGTGCTGCTCGCGGTCGGCTCCGGCGTCGTCGTGACGCTTGTCTACCTGCTGCTGGCCGAGCCGATACTCACGCTGTTCGGCGGCCGCGTGAACGACGAGACGTTCGTCCTGGCGAAGGAATACTTCTTCTGGATCACGCTGGGCATGCCCTTCTACATGTTCGGCCAGGCGATGAACCCCATCATACGCTCGGACGGCAGCCCGCGCTTCGCCATGGTCTCCACCGTGGCGGGTGCCGTGACCAACATCATACTCGACTGGCTGTTCATATACCCCCTGCGCATGGGCATGGCGGGTGCGGCCA
>SVGK01000332.1 GCA_015056395.1 Clostridiales bacterium | reverse complement strand
CACCAGTATCAGTGAATACGAGACCAGGTGCGGCACGGCGTTGACGAACACCGTGTACGCCGTGCCGATATGGTCGAACACACCGTCCTTGTACCGCGCCTGCAGCACGCCCAGACACACGCCCAGCACGAGCGAAATGCCCAGCGCGATCAGCCCCAGCTTCATGGATACGCCGAATTTACTGCCTATGACCGTGGTCACCGGCTGCCCGGACTGTATCCTGCGCGACTCTCCAAGGTCGCCCTTCGTCAGGAGCGTCTTGTAGAACCGCGCCAGCTGCACGAACGGATTGTCCAGAAGTCCGGCGGCCTCGAGGCGGTCGTGCTTCTGCTCCGGCGTGAGCTTGATCAGCTCATCCTCGGTGAAATAGTAATCCGTAGGCATAAGGCGCAGCAGCAGGAACACCACGGATACGATCAGGAATATGGTTATGCACGATTGCACAAGACGCTTAAGCGTATATCTCAGCATGGCTGTTCACTCCTCATGCCGTGTTTTTTCGATATATCCCATTTCTTGATGACGGATACTGTGATTTGGTGTATAATGGGCCATGGATCACTATGACAGGAGGCGCTTATGCGATTCTTCAGGCGCTACCGGCGATACATGATACGGCCCATCGTCTACCAGTTCTTCTCCAGGTCCAGCGTTGCGCTCGCGGCTTCACTGTTGCTCAGGGAATTTGCCGGGGCGCGGCTTTCATGGACATTCATGGCGATGATGTTCGTATACATATTGCTTGCGTGGCTTGCGTGGCTGCGTCTGGACGGGGCGCGCCTTCCGCGCTTCGACCATCGTCTGTTTCGAAGGACGAAGCCAAGGATCGAATTCCCCATGGGCGACATCGCCGACCACATCGACGACGAGCCCCTCACGTTCGAAGACCTGACCGAAGAGGAGCGCGACGCGTGTCTCTTTGCGAGCAACCTGTCTGTCGCGCTGCTCTTCGGCCTCCTGTCGGCTTTCTTCTGAGGGCCCCTCAGATGAAGGAGTATTCCGCCTTGTTGCCGAGCACCCTGTCGAGGCTCCCGCAGGCGGAAAGCGGCGTATATACGCCGGTCACGCCGCCCGTCGTGAACGAGGACACGTGTATCTCGAAATGGATCCCCTCGCCCTCTATGCTGATCACGTGGGCGTTAGTCGAGACAGCCGGATCGGCGACGATGCGCGACACGGTCCTGTCAAAGCCAAGCCCGGCCAGCGCCACGGCCGCGTGCACGTTGACATTGCGCGGGAACGCCTTGCATGCGCCGCGCGTGCTGCCCTCGTAGACGACGGTGCGCTCGGTCAGATCGAGTCCCAGGCTCTTCGGGCTCTTGGTCGTCTGTATGGACGCGGCGGTCATGATGGGCTTCGCATCCGCTATGCCGTCAAGGCCCAGTATCGCGCCGTGCGGGAAGAATATGTGATGGCCGCAGCGTACGGCCTCCGCCTTGGCATGCTCGAGGAAGGCCTCGTCGCTGAAGGCCGTCAGCGAGAACATGAGCACGTCCGACTGGGCGATCATCGCGTCGAAGCTCTGTTTGAGCGCGTCCGCCGTGGCACACTCCACGATCAGGTCCGTCCCCGCATATGCCGCGGGGTCGGGCTTTTCTATGACCGGGAAGTCGGCCTCGTCCTTAAAGAATATGTCCTGTACAAAGCTGACCTGGTGACCTGTCTCGAGCACATGCCTGACCAGCGCGCGCCCGATCTTGCCGCAGCCCAGGAATCCGACTTTCATTTTACAGCCCTCCTTATGCGCGGTAGCGCTCGACCATCTGTGCGATGCGCCCCACCGCGTCCACCGCCGCGCGGTGGTCCTGCGAGAAGTTTATGCGTATGCTGTCCTGATACGGCCCGAACTCCGTGCCCGGCGTGACGACCACGTCGGCCTGCACGCGCAGCGCGGTCACGAACTGCTTGAGCCCGACCTTGAGCGGCGGGAGCTTCGGGAACAGGTAGCTGCCGCCCTCCGTGGGGCGCACCTCGCAGCCGGGTATGGCGCGGAAGCCCTTCACCATGTCGTCGCGTATCGCCTGGTGCGCCTTCACGCGCTCGTCCATCCATCCCTCCGGCTCGGAGAACCAGCAGCTGAGCACTGCCTGGCAGTAGCCCGCCGCACGCAGGGACACGATCGCCTGCAGCTTCTCCATGCGCTGTATCATGGTGGGCGAACCGAAGGCCGCGCCCAGACGGAAGCCGCTTACGGACTCCGTCTTCGACGGACCCATGATCGTGATCAGGTCGTCCGGATCGATCAGGTCCATCGCGCGCAGATGCGCGTAAGGACGCCCGTCGAATATCTGGCGGGAATACAGCTCGTCGCATATGACCTTCACGTGGTAGCGGCTCGCGAGCTTCCCTATCGCCTCGAGCTCCTCGCGCGTGTAGATCGCGCCGACTGGGTTGTTCGGGTTCGAGAACAGGAAGAGCTTCACGCCGTCTTTGAACGACGCCTCAAGCCTGTCAAGGTCGAGCCCCGTGCCGCGCTGCGCGCCGAAATAGTCCATGGGTATCGGCACGAGCGTCCCGTCAAAGAAAGTCACCAGCTTGCGGTTGGCAAAATAGTCCGGCTCCACGATGGCCACCTTGTCGCCCGAAGCGATGTTCACGCCCATGGCGAGGAACAGCGCGCCCTGTGTGCCTGGCGTCACGATCAGCTCCGTGTCCGCGTCCACAGGCGCGCCCGTGAACCGTGCGAGCTTGCCCGCGAGGTCCTCGCGCAGGTCGCGCTTGCCGCGGTATTCCGTATAGGCCTGCACCGCGCCCGCCCGATA
>SVGK01000331.1 GCA_015056395.1 Clostridiales bacterium | reverse complement strand
CGCGGCGGTGCTGTCCGAGCGGTTCGAAACGCACAAGACGGAGAAGAACTTCAACAACGAGCTTGGCGTGCCGCAGACGCTGCTGCGTTTGGACGAGGCCCACGAGGTCTCCGTGGTAGAGATGGGCATCTCCAGCTTTGGCGAGATGCACTACCTGGCGGATATGGTCCGCCCGAACGTCGCCGTGATGACCGTGATCGGCGATGCGCACCTCGAATTCCTGGGCGACAGGCAGGGCGTGCTGCGCGCCAAGGGCGAGATTTTCGACTTCATGGATGCCGAGGGGCTGGCCGTGCTGAACGGTGACGACGCGCTGCTCAAGGACTACGATCCCGGCTGTCCCCGCCTGACCTACGGCATGAACGAAGGCTGCGATTTCCGCGCGGTGGACGTGAAGAACCTGGGCATGGGCGGGCTGACCTGCACGATATGCCACCACGGCGCTTCCTTCCCGGCGGAGATCGACGCCTATGGCATACCCACCGTATACGCGGCGCTGGCAGCCGCCTGCGTGGGCTGGCATATGGGCATGACGGATGAAGAGATCGCGCGCGGGCTCAGGCGCTATCAGACCGTGGGCGACCGCGCGCGCGTGATACGCACGGCGCGCTATACGGTCATATCGGACTGCTACAACGCAAACCCAAATTCCGTGGGCGCCGCGCTGGAGAGCCTCAGGCTGCTGGACGGCCGCAAGGTGTGCGTGCTTGGCGATATGCTGGAGCTTGGCAGCGGCACGAAGGACATGCACTACCAGACGGGCCGCGCGACGCAGGGCATGGATCTGGTGCTGGCCAGCGGAGCGCTTTCGCGCGAGACGGTGCGCGGCGCCATCGACGCGGGCGTGCCCGCACAGTGGTTCGAGAGCCGGGATGTCCTCGCGGACGCGCTCAACGGCCTCCTGAAGGACGGCGACAATGTGCTGGTCAAAGCCAGCCATTCCATGGCGTTCGAAGAGATCGTGAAGAGCATAGAGAAGATGCAGTGAACGGGGGAAAAGAGGGAGCAAAGCAGCCGTAAGAGATCTGACAGCCAATCCAGAATGAAGAATTCAGAATTCAGAATCAATGGCCGGGATCGAAAGAGGTATTCGTACCGTTTGTCTGCGTAACTGCGGAAATGCATTCGATAAGGAACGAAGCCATCCGCGCGGCCTTCGTTGTCGCACGTGCGGGCGGAACGCGGGCGCACCAAGGCGCGCCCCTACGACGCGACCGCATGCGGCACGCAAACGACACTGTGCCGTCTTCCTGCCGTATGATCCGAACAACGTCCCCGAATGGGCGCCATCCAAGACATCCGTCCCGCTCGATTCCTCATTGCGGATCGCCGTCTCCATTGCCCAGCATGTCGAACATGCTGATCTGTTCCGATTCGGACTGCTCCCACTTCGCACTCATCTCGTCAAAATCGAGCGCGCCCAGATCGCGCACAGGCACTGCGCCCCGCTGTATCAGCGGGGCCGTGCTGTTTATGCCGGTCCATGCGTAGATATAGCCGCACGTCCTGTTCTGCAGCGCCTCGGTCTCGCCGCGCCGGCCGTCCGTGTTGCATATGAACGCGGCGCGCGCCATCGAGAACAGCAGCCTGTTGCGCGCAAGCGCATGCATGGCCGTGAACAGCGCGTCCGGGTGCTCGATCGAGAGCACGGCGCATCGCCCTTCGCCGAGAAGTTTGTCCACCGGCGGCTCCGAGAGGTGCGCGCGCATGCTGCCCGCGACCACGTCGATCAGCACGCCGCTCGCGCGGTCCACCGCGTCCGCCGCGACGCGCGATACGCCCGGCTCGCCGCCCGTCAATATGGCGTAGCCGCGTCTTACAGCCTGCTGCACGAGGCGGTCTATGCCCTCCCTGAGCTGGGGCGAGGTCCTGACGCCGCGCACGCCCATCAACGCGATCGCGGGCAGGTCGGTCAGCTGCATGGCGCCGGAGACATACAGCATGGGGGGCGCCTGCTCGCCCAGCTTGCGCGCGGCGCCGGCGGGATAGCCCCTGTCATAAGCGGTCACCACGCCGATGCCCTGCATCATGAGCGCCTCTATGCCGTAGTTCATCGTCACGGCGCGATTCAGCAGCGTATAGAGTCTGAGCGCCTGCTCCTCGGAGATCTCGAGCACGCCCATGAGCGCGGTGATGTCCATCTCCATGAGTGCGCCAAGGCCGTTCAGGCCCGCGGCGCGCAGCTGCTTTTCCAGCGCGTGGAACTCGCGCGCGGCGAAGGGATGGGCATACTCCTCCCTGTCCGGCGAGAGCGCCATGGTCAAAAGCATCGCGGCGTAGCTGTCGCGTCCGGTCGGCATAGGGACGCACCCCCCTCTAAAGAATGAAGAATGAATAATGAATAATGAAGAATGCGGGATCGGTGTCCGACGGCTGTTGATCCTTAATTCTGAATTATTAATTCTGAATCATAGGTGACCGACGGCAGCGTGGTGTCCCAACATCCTAAAGTATACCATCTTTGCCGCCTTTTGTACAGACTCCGCTTTGGCCTTTTCCGTCCGCCACGTTTGGAAGATTTCTGTTAAATTCATAAACGCTCTTGACAATGCGGCCGAAATCGTGTATCATATCTACTGTTGACGCGATAATGCGTCGGCCAGGGGAGCATAGCTCAGCTGGGAGAGCATTTGCCTTACAAGCAAAGGGTCACAGGTTCGAGCCCTGTTGTTCCCACCATTTATCCGGCCCGGTAGCTCAGTTGGTTAGAGCGCCAGCCTGTCACGCTGGAGGTCGAGGGTTCGAGCCCCTTCCGGGTCGCCA
>SVGK01000330.1 GCA_015056395.1 Clostridiales bacterium | reverse complement strand
GTCGCCTATGAGCCCGTGTGGGCCATCGGCACCGGCCTGACCGCCACCGACGAGCAGGCGAACGAGACCATCGGCGTGATCCGCAAGGCCGTTTGCGAGAAGTACGGCGAGGAAGCCGCCGCGAAGATCCGCATACAGTACGGCGGCAGCATGAAGGGCTCCAACGTCAAGGGCCTGATGGCGCAGCCGGAGATCGACGGCGGCCTGATCGGCGGCGCGAGCCTGAAGGCGCCCGATTTCGCCCAGGTCGTGAACTTCTGATCTTTCAGAAGGATACGTGCAGCCGCTCCGGGACCGGGGCGGCTGCTCTTTGTCCGATCGACAGTACGCGGATATTTAACAGGGATTCCATCGTTTTCCCTCTTGCAAAACGCCTCCCCCTCGTGGTAAAATAGACAAGTTAGTAAGGGCGGTCCTCTGCCACAGGTTGGTCATGAACGCCCAGGTAAGGAAGGTGTAACCCCAATGAACGAGATCATCCGTTCCATCGAGAGCGCTCAGCTCAAGAAAGACATCCCCGATTTCAACATCGGCGACACCGTGCGCGTGCAGGTCAAGGTCGTCGAAGGTTCCCGTGAGCGTCTGCAGGCGTTCGAGGGCGTCGTGATCGCCCGCCGCAACGGCTCCGTGCGCGAGACCTTCACCGTCCGTCGCAACTCCTACGGCATCGGCGTCGAGCGTACGTTCCCGCTGCACAGCCCCCGCGTGGATTCCATCAAGGTCATCCGCCGCGGTAAGGTGCGCCGCGCGAAGCTGTACTACCTGCGTGAGCGCAGCGGCAAGGCCGCAAAGGTCAAGGAGAAGTGATCCCCTTTACCGCGCAAGAGAGGTCAAACGCTCGTCAGGCGTTGGCCTCTCTTTCATTCTGTTGTGACGATAAGGAGTTCTCCAAATGCCTCAGATCAATTGGTATCCCGGCCACATGGCGCGCTCTCGCCGCCTGCTGGAGGAACAGCTGCGCGCGGTGGACGCGGTGATCGAGCTTTGCGACGCGCGCGCCCCCAGGGCGACGCGCAACCCCGACCTCGTGCGCCTGACGCGCGGCAAGGCGCGCATACTGGTGCTGAACAAGGCCGACCTGGCCGACGACAACGAGACCGCGCGCTGGCTGGAGCACTTCCGCGGACAGAACGCAAGCGCGCTGCGCTTCAATTCGAACGGCGGCAAGACGCGGGACATACAGGCGCGCATCGTCGAAGCCACGCGCCCCGCTCGCGAACGCTACGAAAGGCGCGGCGTGAAGAAGACGCTTCGGTGCATGGTGATCGGCATACCCAATGTCGGCAAGTCCACTTTCATTAACCGCCTGTACGGCGGCAGCATCGTACAGACCGCCGACCGGCCGGGCGTCACGCGTGCGAACCGCTGGGTCAAGCTGGGCGACTACCTGGAGGTACTCGACACGCCCGGCATGCTGCCGCCCAGGCTCGACGACCAGGGCGAGGCACAGCTGCTTGCGTATCTCGGCAGCATACGCGACCAGATCATGGACGGCGAGGAGCTGGCGGGCGGGCTCATGCAGCTGCTCATGCAGCTCAAGCCGGAGGCCGTCAGAGCGCGCTTCAAGCTCCCCGAGGATGCGGGCCACGAGCCTTGGCAGCTGCTCGAAGCCGCCTGCCGCGGGCGCGGCTGGCTGCTCTCCGGCGGACGCTTCGACACGGAGCGCGCCGCCGCGCTGATACTGGACGAATTCCGCGCGGGCAAGCTCGGCAAGATCACGATCGAGCCGTTCGACAGGTGACGGGGTGGACAGCATGACACGTGAAAAGCCCGAAGAGAAGCTGGCGCGCCTGACCGAGACGGAACGCGGCCTCTGGGAAAGAGGGCTGGCCGTCGCCGGCATCGACGAGGTCGGCCGCGGCCCACTGGCGGGGCCCGTGGTGACGGCGTGCATATCGATCCCGAAGGACAGGCTCGTGCCCGGCGTGGACGACAGCAAGAAGCTTTCGGAAAAGAGGCGCGAGAGCCTCTATCCTCTGCTCGTCGAGGCGGCGGACTATGTAAAGACCTGTTTCCTCCCCCCCGCGCTGATCGACGAGATCAACATACTGAACGCGACGAAGCGCGCCATGGAGACGTGCGCCGCGGGCTTTTGCGGCGTGTTCCTCGTGGACGCGGTGCAGGGGCTCAGGCTGCCGGGCGAAGCCATGCCCATCATACACGGCGACGCGCTGAGCTACATGATCGGCGCGGCCTCGATCGTGGCCAAGGTGGAGCGCGACCGCTTCATGGTCGAACTCGACAAGAAGTACCCCATGTACGGCTTCGCCCGCAACAAGGGGTACGGCACGCGCGAACACATCCAGGCGCTCAAAAAGTACGGCCCCTGCCCGGAGCACCGCAGGACCTTCATCGGAAAGATACTGGGGGAAGGCGCATGAACAGGCGCGCCATGGGCGCCATGGGCGAGGCGCGCGCCGCGAAGGCGCTCGAGGACATGGGCTACGCGATACTGGCGAAGAACTATCGAAAGCGCTCCGGCGAGATCGACCTGATCGCCATGCAGGGCGACACGCTGGCCTTCATAGAGGTCAAGGCGCGCACGACCGCGCGCTACGGACAGCCTGCCGAGGCCGTCACGCCCCTGAAGCAAAGGCGCATCGCCGAGACCGCCATGGCCTACATCGCCGAAAACGGCCTGCTCTGCGGCCGGGAGGCCGAGGTCATGGCCCTCATCCGCAGCCGGGGGCAGTTCATCCCCCGCCCGGAAGCGGAAGTGGATCCCTCTTTCAAGCAGATCATCCCCTATGTGTCCATCCTCCGGGGGGATGAGGTC
>SVGK01000329.1 GCA_015056395.1 Clostridiales bacterium | reverse complement strand
GCTTCATCGCATTGCCCTTCGCGTTGAAGTAACTGAAGACCTCGGGGAGCGTCCCCTCGCCGTACTGCATCTCCACCGTGACGAGCCCTTCGGCGTTCTTGGCGGGCTTCCCCTTGGCGTTCAGATACGTCTCGCGTATGGCGCGCCCCTCTGCGTCGTTCACGCGGTCCAGGCCTGCGTAGCCGCCCGATGTCGACACCGCCTTGCCCTTGTTGCTGAAGTAGCGCTCGGAGGATACGAAGCCGTTTTCGTCGTAGCCTAACTCGACCACCGCCCAGCCGTCGCGCGCCTTGCCGACCTTGCCGCTGGCGCTGATGAGCGAGCGCCTGACGCAGCGGCCCGCCTCGTCGTATTCGAGGTCTTCGCCGCACGCGCCCGTCACGGGCTCCTTAGTAAGCTCGTCCTTCTTATTATAGTAACGCACGGAGATGACGTTGCCCGCGCCGTCGTAGGTCCGCATGACGCGGTAGATGCCGTCCGCATCGGCGACCTGTTTGCCGGAGACGCTCAGATACGTCTCGGTCGCTTCAAGGCCGTCTTCGGAATAGGCATACTGCTTCACGGCATACCCGCTCTCCGACTTGACGGGCGCGCCGGCTTCGTCCACGAACGTCTCGGAGATGACGCGCCCGGCGTCGTCCGTGACCACTTCCGTGCCGGCGGCCGCGCCGAGCGCTGCGGGCATGAGCAGCGTGAACAGCGCCAGTCCTGTGAGGATCTTCTTTCCTTTCATAGCCCCTCCTTCGTATATGCAGGCCGTGCACGGCGCGGACCTGAACATGAATCTACGCTATATTATACGCGAATATTTCAAATTTGTCCACTTTTATTTGCGGATTTATTGTGAAAGTGTGCGGCAACGCCCACGCCGGGTCGGGAAGCGCATGCTCGAAATGTTATGATATTGCATAATCATGCAATATTAACTTGCATTAGAAGCTGTAATGCTGTATAATGATTGCATATTATGAATCGAGGGATGCGGTATGACGAAGGTGTTCATCGATGGCAGCGCCGGCACGACGGGCCTGCGCATCGCGGAAAGGCTGGCCGAGAGGCGGGACATCGCGCTGATCACGCTGCCGGAGGCGCAGCGCAAGGATCCTAAGCGGCGGCGCGAGGCGCTCAACATGGCCGACATAGCGTTTCTGTGCCTGCCGGACGGCGCGGCGATCGAAGCGGCGGCGTGGGTCGAAAACCCAGCCACGGCCGTCATAGACACATCCACGGCGCACCGCGTGTCGCCCGGATGGGCGTACGGCTTTCCGGAGCTCAACGGACAGCGCGCGCGCATATGCGCGTCGAAGCGCATCGCGAACCCCGGCTGCCACGCAAGCGGCTTCATCGCGCTGGTCGCGCCATTGGTGGATGCTGGCCTGCTCGAGAGGGATGCGCTGCTCACGTGTACGTCGCTGACCGGTTACTCCGGCGGCGGCAAGAAGATGATCGCTGAGTACCGCGCGGACGACGCTCCGCCCGCGTTCGCCTCGCCGCGCCAGTACGGCCTGACGCAGAGCCACAAGCACCTGCCGGAGATGCAGAAGATATGCATGCTGGATGCGTCGCCCGTGTTCATGCCCATCGTGGACGACTACTACAGCGGCATGGAGGTGACCGTGCCGGTGTTCGTCGAACAGCTGAAGGGCACCGCGGACGATGTGCGCGCGGTCTACCGATCCGTGTATACGGGGCCTGTCGTCCGTTACGTCGAGTCGCCGGATGAGTCCGGCTTCCTGGCGGCCAACGCGCTGTCCGGCTATGACGACATGGAAGTGAGCGTGCTGGGCAACGAGGCGCGCATACTGCTCACGGCGCGCTTCGACAACCTGGGCAAGGGCGCTTCGGGCGCGGCGATACAGAACATGAACCTGCTTATGGGCATAGACGAGACCACGGGTCTGAAGATCAAGGAGGATCTGGCATGATCAGGACGATCGAAGGCGGCGTCTGCGCCGCGAAGGGCTACAAGGCCAACGGCATACACTGCGGCATCAGGATGAACCGCACCAAACGCGACCTGAGCTTGATCGCAAGCGACGTGCCCGCCGCCGCGGCGGCCGTCTACACGACGAACCTGGTCAAGGGCGCGCCGCTGATCGTGACGAAGCGGCACCTTGAGGACGGCGTCGCGCAGGCCGTCATATGCAACAGCGGCAACGCCAACACCTGCAACGCAAACGGCATAGAGATCGCTGAGGGCATGAGCGCGCTGGCCGCCCGGGCGCTTGATATCAGGCCCGAAGACGTGGTCGTGGCGTCCACGGGCGTCATAGGCCAGCCGCTCAACCTGGAGCCCATCGAAAAGGGCATGGATGCGCTTGCGTCCGGCCTGCGCTATGACGGCTCGCGCCTTGCGGCGGAGGGCATCATGACCACGGACACGAAGGTCAAGGAGATCGCCGTGGAGTTCGAGATCGGCGAGACCGTCTGCCGCATGGGCGGCATCGCCAAGGGCAGCGGCATGATCCACCCGAACATGGCCACGATGCTGGTGTTCCTGACCACGGACGCGGCGATTTCCCCGGCGCTTCTCAAGAAGGCGCTGGCGACGGACGTGCAGGCCACCTTCAACATGCTGTCCATCGACGGCGACACCTCCACCAACGACATGGTGACGGTGCTGGCCAACGGCATGGCCGGTAACCCGGAGGTCGCGGCGGAGGGCGCGGACTTCGACACCTTCATGTGCGCCCTGAACACGGTGACGGTGCAGCTTTGCCGGGAGATCGCCGGGGACGGCGAAGGCGCGACGAAGCTGCTGGAGTGCCGGGTCTCCGGCGCGAAGGA
>SVGK01000328.1 GCA_015056395.1 Clostridiales bacterium | reverse complement strand
ACACCAGCTCCATCGTGTTCAGGTCCACGCACTCGATGATGCCGATATTGGTGGCGAAGTACACGTAATTGTTGTATACGGCGACGGAATTCTCGGTGCCGAGCTTGCCGTCCTTTTTCTGGTCGTAGATATAGCGCACGATCTCCGGCTGCACGGACACGTTGCCGTTTTCGCTGCGGGTGTTCAGCTTCAGGGTGTAGAGCACGCCGTTCTCGCCCGCCGTGACCATCGTGTCGGACGCGGCGTCCACCAGCGGCGTGCAGTCGAAGGCGTACCAGTTTCGCATGGCCGTATCGTCGTCGCCGTCGATCATATACAGCAGCGACTGGTCGTAAAGGCTCCATATGCGCGTGCCGCACTTGACCTTCTTGCCGTCGACTTCATAGATGCCCTGGCCGCAGTAGAGCAGCGGTATGCCGCGCGGGTCCACCGTGACGCTGCCCTTTACGGGCGCGCCTATGTTGATGGCGTCGCGCGTGGGCTCGCCGTCCTCAAGGTCGAAGAAGTAGATGTGCCCGTCAAGTGTGGCGTATACGGCCTCGATCAGCCCGTACTTGGACTTCTTGTCGGGCGTGATGTTCATCTGTACGCGCGTCTGCTCCGGCCATCTCACGACACTCGCCTGTCCCGTCCAGCCCACGCCGCGCCACTTGTCGAGGCCCTTGATCTTCTTCTGCCAGACGATCTTCAGATCCGAAGGATCCTCGGGTATCGTGCCGTATGCGCCGCCGTCGCGGTAGGCGCTGCCGCGGAACGTCGTGACGCCTTCAAGCGCGGTGTACTGCGCGGAGGGCGCCATGCGCACGTCTGTCGCCCGCTTGTAGACCGCCACGGGCGACATCTCCCTGTACACCGTCTGCGCGGTCAGCAGGCCGTTTCGCGCGTTGTCCGCCTCGGACGAAACGCCCTCGATCTCCTGATAGTAAAGCGGCTCCTCCACGCCGTCTATCGTGACGGGCGTGGGTTCGGGCGTAGGAGAGGCCGTGGGCACGGCCGTAGGCGCAGTCGTGGGTACAGGCGTAGGCTGCGCCGTCGGCGCCGATGTCGCGACGGCGCGCGGCAATACCTGTGCCTCCCGCCCGGCCTCGGGCGCGAGCACCTGTATCTCCGGACGGAACGCGGCCGGGCGCGGGCGCACCGCCATGAATATGCCGAACGCGATCAGCAGCACCGCGGCGAACGCGCCCACGCCCTGCAGCACGGGCAGCGCGGCCTTCAGGCGCGGATGCCGCCTGAGGAAGCGGCGCATGCGCCTGCCGAAGCCCTTCTTTTTCTTTTTATTGACAGCCATGTGAACACGCATCCAAACATTGTAATAATTTTGTCTTAAATCATTATAGTCAGAACGGCGTGTTATGTCAAGTTAAAAAGGGAACGGACATGTGCCCGTTCCCTTCGATATATGCGCACCTGCGCGCGCCGTCATGCGTACTTCGCGACGCAGCCCTTCACGATGGAATCCATCGCGTCCATCTTGACCAGCATGTCCTTCGCAAGCGCGATCTGGCAGCGCGCGCGCACGAGGTTGTGGTCCGGCTTCGTCACGCGGAAATACTTGTCGCCCAGCAGCCAGTCGTCCAGAAAGCGCGTCGCCAGCTCGCACGAGAGCACGAAGCACGAAAGTGCCAGCGTGTCGACCTCGGCCTTCGTGAGCACCGGCGCGACCTTCTGGAGAAACCCGTCCGCAAACGCCCAGAACACGTTCAGGTTCACGCCCGCCTTGTCCGCCTGCGCGCTGTCCTCCTCGACGAAATTCGCGGCGAAGCGTATCGCGTCGCCGAAGTCGTGCCCGACCAGTCCGGGCATGACCGTGTCAAGGTCGACCACGACCAGCGCCTCGTGCGTATCCGCGTCGAACAGCACGTTGTTGATCTTGGTGTCGTTGTGCGTGACGCGCAAAGGCAGCTTCCCCTCGTTCAGCATGTCGGTCAGCGTGCACGCCTTGTCCTTGACCTTAAGGAGCCACTCGATCTCCTCCGCGGCGGCGCATGCGCGTCCGCACGGGTCGGCCTTCGCGTCCTTTTCGAATGTCTCGTAGCGCTTGCGCGTGTCGTGGAAATCTGGGATCGTATAGTAGAGCTTCGACGCGTCGAAGTCCGAAAGCGACATCTGGAAATCGCCAAAGGCCTTGCCCGCCGAGCGCACGACGTTCAGATCCTCGCAGCTGTCGAACGTCACGGAGGGCACGTAGTTGCACACGCGCCAGAACTCCGCCTCGTCCACGAGGTAGGTGAGTCTTTCGCCCGTCACGCTGGTGTGGTGGAAGTGCAGGTTGATGCCCTCGGGGCGGCGCGCGCGTATGTGCTCCGTCACCATGTCCACGTTGGTCATGAGCTTGACCGGATCACGGAAGGCGTATGTGTTCACGCGCTGCACCAGGAAGCTCTTGATGACGGCCATGCCCGTGCCGTCGTCGCGTATATAGTTCGTACGGTAAGTCGTGTTGACATTGCCCTGGCTGATCTCGTCATAGGAAAAGAACGGGCCCTGAAGGCCAAAGGCCTCGCCGACCTGTTGAAGCTTGCGTGCGATCTTGGGATCCATGTGGCATACTCCTTTCGGATTTGCTTTACAAATCTTGGTATTATACCACGTATCGCCGTCATACGCAACCGGCGCGTATGTTAATTGTTCTGTTCATCGCACGCGTCCTCGACCTTCCGTATCAGCTCGCTCAGCCTGTATCCCAGCGCATCCGCGATCCTGCACAGCGTCTCCACGGAAGGTTCCTTGCGGCCGGTCTCGATCATGGATAGATGGCTGCGCCCTATGCCCGCGAACGCGCTCAGCATCTCCTGCGACCAGCC
>SVGK01000327.1 GCA_015056395.1 Clostridiales bacterium | reverse complement strand
CCAAGGCGTTCCGCTACGCCATCCCCAACGAGTATTACACCGACCTGCACATCCGCAAGTACGGCTTCCACGGCACCTCTCACCGCTACATCTCCGCGCGCGCGATCGAGCTTCTGAAGCTGCCCCGCAACAGCCGCGTGATCATCTGCCACCTGGGCAACGGCTCCTCGCTGAGCGCGTGCGTGGACGGCAAGTGCGTGGACACCTCCATGGGCATCACCCCGCTGGACGGCCTGGTGATGGGCACGCGCTGCGGCACGCTGGATCCCGCGGTGGTCGAGTTCATCTGCAACCGCAAGAACATGACCGCCACCGAAGTGCTGACCATGATGAACAAGAAGAGCGGCCTTCTGGGCCTCGCGGGCGATTCCGACATGCGCAACGTGACCGCGCGCTATGACGCGGGCGAGCCGGACGCCAAGCTGGCCATCGAGATGTGGGCCTATACGCTCAAGAAGTACATAGGCTCCTACGCGGCGGCTATGGGCGGCGTGGACGCCATCATATTCACCGCCGGCATCGGCGAGAACCATGCCCGCGCGCGCGAATGGGCGACGGACGGCCTGGAGTTCATGGGCGTGAAGCTGGACAAGGAAGTCAACGCCACCGCGCACGGCGAGGTCAAGATCTCCGCGCCGGACAGCAAGGTGCAGGTCTGGGTCATACCCACCGACGAGGAGCTGGCCATCGCGCGCGACACGCTGGCGCTGGCCACCGGAAAGTGAAACAAAAAATAACTTGCACAATTTTGTCAAACCATGTATAATAGCACAGGTTAGGGGGAAACGGACTTGTCTTCTGTGTTGAACGTCGTATCCGCACTGAATCACCCCGGGCAGGAACATCCGTTCCATGCGGATGCCATGCTCGAAAAGATGATGGTGCTGGGCGATCCGGTGGAATTCACCGACATCGCCGTGAACGGGACCTATTTGAGTTCCGAAGAGCGGATCGTCGTCAACGGAGAAGTCACGGCGGAGGTCATCTCCCAGTGCGCGCGCTGCCTGAAGCCAGTCAAAAACCCGATAAAGGCGGAGCTCGATGCGCTGTTTGCCCGTGAGCCGGATCCCGAGGATCCAGACAGATACATCTACGAGGCCTCGCAGGTCGATCTTACCGAGGCCGTGAAGGACGCGCTGGTGCTTGCGCTGCCGCTGCGCTACCTCTGCAAGGAGGACTGCAAGGGGCTGTGCCCGAAGTGCGGCATGGATCTGAATACAGGGTCCTGTACATGCCAGGAAGGCGACGACGAGAGAAATCCCTTCGCGGCATTGCGATCGATTGTTTATGACAACGAGGAGGTGTAACAATGGCCACTCCGAAGGGAAAAGTATCCAAAGCCAGGCGTAATTCCCGCCGCAGCGCGAATTGGAAGCTCAGCACCCCGGGCATCGTCAAGTGCCCCCGCTGCGCAAAGATGAAGCTCAGCCATCGCGTTTGCAAGTACTGCGGTTACTACGACGGTCAGGAGATCATCAAGGTCGAAGCTGAGGCGAAGTGACCCGTGTGAAAAGCCGCTCCCCGAAAGGGAGCGGCTTTTTTGCGCGTATGGGATCGTTTGGCTTGCAGAAATCCCTTATCTGTGCTATTATTCTCATATGATAAACAAAAGATCGGACGGATGGAAGTGCGGATATACTTGATAATTGCTGTTTCAATCGTCCATATGACGATCAAACGCAGTTGAGGATCTCCCTTGAATCCCAGGCGAAGCTGTATATACAGTCCATGATCCGGGAAGGATCGATCGAATTGGCCTCATCATTCATACTGTCACATGAGAATACGCGCAATCCCTATGATATACGCCGCAGATCGATCGAGGCCTTTCTCGTTGACAATGTCTCCGTATATGTTTCAGCCCGCCAAAGCGAGGAGATACGAAGGCTGGCCGAAGATGTGATGCAGACCGGCATCAAAGCCGCAGATGCTTTACATGTCGCCTGCGCGATCATCGCGCATTGTGACTTTTTGCTCACTACGGACATGCGTCTCTTAAAACACCGCAACGACAAGATCAGGATCATGAATCCTGTAGACTTCATCACGATCCTGGGGGGTGCAGAAAATGAATGAACCATCTGCCATCGAGACCTTGGACACCGGTCTGACATGCCTGATCGAACGCATGGGCATCGTCGAGGCCGAAAGATTCATCTCGATCATCATGAGGGAACGTTTCGACTATACGAAATGGAGACAGGAACATCTGACCAACGCTTCCCTGGACGGCCTTCTGAATGCGGCAAAACAGAGCGAAGCGGAACATCCGTTTCGCTCGCGTCGCAACGATATACAAACCATCTGACCGTCCGTCATATCACCTTGAACATCTTCCACTTTCCGCTTCTGTAGCGGAAGAGTATGATCACCATCTTGATCGTCCAGTCCAATACCATGGCCCAGGCGATGCCTATGACGCCGAGCCCCATCCACAGCCCCAGCAGGAACGAGAGCGCCACGCGGCACACCACGGTGCAGAAAAGCGCAGTGTACATCGTGAACGTCACGTCGCCCGCGGCGCGCAGGCCCGTGGACATGTTGCTCAGGGGCTGCACGGTGGCGGAGAACACGTTGTGTATGATCACGATGGCGATGGTCAGGCGTCTCGTCTCCTCGGAGATCGAATAGAGCCTGAGCGCGAACGGCAGCACCGCAAGCACCGTCGCGTTCCAGATCGTCGCCAGCACCATGCTCAGCCGCGTGAGCTTCCGCATGTAATAGTCCGCGGCCTCGACGTCGCCCGCGCCCATGCACTGCCCCACCACTGTGATGTAGACGGGGCCCATCGCCATGGTCATCACGGAGGAGAGCGACCAGAACGTCTGCCCTATGCCGTTGGCGGCGA